>DATDON010000023.1:0-6090 GCA_035293225.1 Candidatus Manganitrophaceae bacterium | reverse complement strand
ATTTCGGCCGCGGGGGTGTTCCGAACCGACGACGCCGGCCAGAGCTGGAGGCCGGCCAATCGCGGGCTTACCTCCCAATACATTCCCGACCCGAACGCCGAGGTCGGCCATTGCGTTCACCGGATCGCCATGCACCCCTCGCGCCCGGACGTGCTGTATATGCAGAAGCACTGGGACGTGACCCGAAGCGACAACGGCGGCGAATCGTGGCGTGAGGTCAGCGGTAACTTGCCGACCGACTTCGGGTTTGTGATCGACGTTCATGCGCACGAGCCGGAAACGGTCTATGTCGTCCCGATCAAGAGCGACTCCGAGCATTTCCCTCTCGACGGAAAACTGCGCGTCTACCGCAGCCGCGCGGGTGGAAACGAGTGGGAAGCGCTGAGCAGAGGCCTTCCCGAAAAAGATTGCTATGTGAACGTCCTGCGCGACGCGATGGTCGTCGATTCGCTCGATTCGTGCGGCATCTACTTCGGGACCACCGGCGGACAGGTCTACGTGTCGCCGGACGGGGGAGAGAACTGGAGCGCTGCCGTCGAGCATCTTCCCGCCGTGCTGTCGGTGGAAGTTCAGACGCTGAAATGATCCAGGTCGCGCTCCCCTATCATCTGCGGACGCTGGCGAGGATCGATGGGGAGGCGCGACTTGAAGTCACCGGTCCCGTCACCCAGCGGTCGGTCCTGGATGCGCTTGAGGCGCGCTATCCGATGCTGGCGGGGACGATCCGCGACCATGTCACGCAGCAGCGCCGGCCGCTTCTGAGATTCTTTGCATGCGGGGAGGATCTCTCTTTTGAGCCGCCGGACGCTCCGCTCCCCGACAAAATCGCCTCGGGGGAGGAGCCCTTTATCGTGATCGGCTCCATCGCAGGGGGCTAAAGTGAGTTGCGGGTTCGATTCCTACCCGGCGCGCCAGAGGAGACGCCCACAGTCTTGCTCCCAAATAAAAAACATGCCATATTTCAATTCAGAAGAGAATTGCGGCCTCGCTGATTTTCTAAATTGGGATATCCTATTTTGCAAGACAGGCGCATGGAAATAAAAAGTTCTACCATTTTGTCTCGTTTTGAAAAATCCCCATCCTCCCCCTCTTTTCGCGAGGCCTTCCGATTTTGGCTCAAGCTCGGATTCGTCAGTTTCGGGGGGCCGACGGGGCAGATTGCGATCATGCATGCGGAGTTGGTCGAACGGAAGCGATGGATTTCCGAGGAGCGTTTTCTCCATGCCCTGAATTATTGCATGCTCCTTCCCGGCCCGGAGGCGCAGCAGTTGGCGATCTACATCGGATGGCTTTTGCATCGGACTTGGGGAGGCATTGTCGCCGGGACGTTCTTCGTGATTCCGTCGATCTTCATTCTCATCGCCCTGAGTTGGATCTATGTCTCCTTCGGCGCCCTTCCGGTGGTTGCAGCAGTCTTTTACGGGATTAAACCGGCGGTCTTGGCGATTGTGGCCGCGGCGGTGATTCGGATCGGGCAAAAAGCGCTCAAGAATGAAGTCATGCTCCTTATCGCCGCGGCCGCTTTCATCGGGATCTACATGATGAAGATCCCCTTCCCGGCGATTATTCTCTCCGCCGGTCTGGTCGGCCTGGTCGGCGTTTCGGCGCTTCCTAAAAAGTTTTCTGTCTTAAAAGAATATCCTCGATCGGTGGAAGGCGCCGTCCTTTCGGACGAGCAGCCTCCAGGAGACCACACCCTTCCTTCTTTAGCTCAAGCCTTCCGAGTTTTGTCGGTTTGTCTGGCGCTCTGGATCGTCCCGCTGATTCTACTGGCTCTCTGGCAGGGAAGATCGGACATCTTTTTTCAACAAGGGATGTTCTTCTCGAAGGCGGCGATGGTCACTTTTGGAGGGGCTTACGCCGTCTTGCCGTATATTGCGCAGGCGGGTGTGGAACAATATGGCTGGCTCCAGCCGGGTCAGATGATCGACGGCCTCGGCCTTGCGGAGACGACTCCGGGCCCGCTCATTATGGTCGTCGCGTTTATCGGCTACGTCGGCGCCTGGACAGAATACGCCGGAGCGGCGCCCAACCTGGCGGGGATCATCGGCGCGCTGGTCGCGACCTATTTCACCTTTCTCCCCTCCTTTCTTTGGATCTTTCTCGGCGCCCCCTATATCGAGCAGACCCGTGGGAATGTCAAGCTCACCGGCGCGCTGTCGGCGATCACGGCGGCGGTCGTGGGGGTCGTTTTAAATCTGGCGGTTTTCTTCGGCCAACATATCCTCTTCCCCGAGAACGGCCGGCTCGATCTCGCCGCGTTTACAGTGGCCGCTGCGGCTTTTTTCGGACTCTGGAAATTGAAATGGAATGTCCTCTATGTCATCGCCGGGGGAGCCGTGTTTGGCCTGACCTATCGATTGCTGATGAAATGAGATGAACCGGGATGTCTTCCCCTGTAGGATCGTCATTCCCTTTTGTGTATTGCTCGAAATAGTAGGGGGACGGATGGCGTTCATGATCGGAACGCCTGGAAAGAGTTATCGAGGCGTCGCGTTTTATGAAAATACCCCTTTTGGGGGATTGTATGACCCATTGAATGGGGTCCATAATAAACCCATAATAAAGAAACGATTTACCCTCGCGTTCGACCCATCTGTCGGCGCAATGTCATGCGAGTGGGAAGTGAGAGGCGCGAATTGTCGTACCGCAACGCGAACATACTCCTTCTGTTGATCGTCTGGTTTTGGGTCTGGGGGATTTGCCCCTGGGAGCTCCCTTCACCAGGCGCCGAGGCCGGGGAAGCCACTCATGCGGCCCACGGCCATCAAGAAGGGGACGACACCCACCATGCCTCCAAAGGGATGGAGCATTCCTGCGCCGGATCCGGCTTTTACAACAGCAATCAAAATCTCCTGAAGATCGGCTGGCTTCAGCTTCATCTCCTCTCTTTCGACGATCTTACATTGAGGGGGAATCTTGCTCTCCAGCCAAATCAAACCGATGGCCTGATGGCCTCTCTTCTACAACGAACCGTCCTTCCAAAACTTCTGAGCGACTACTACCGGCTCTATTCGGTCTATCGGATCTGATCTCCCGGATCTGATCTCCTTCCAGATTAACGGGGAAGGGCCGCAGGATCGCCTCAACTCGAAAAAGCGGCTGTCCCATCTGAAGGGGGTGAGCCATGTGAGGCGTCTCTTATTCATTCTTGGAATCGGTCTTGCGCCATCGAACAGGAGCCTGATCGGGCTTGGCGGGGGCTGATCGGGGTCGGATTTCATGGAAGGCGCGGCATTCACAGAGAGGGAGGAGTAGGATGCGGTTCATCCGTTGTGGATGGCTGGTTTTTACCGTGGTCTGTATGGGGATTGTCGCCCCGCTTGGAGTGGGGGCCCACGATATCCCTTCAAAGATCCCGAAGGCGGCCAGAGAGAGAAAAAATCCGCTGGAGCATCAAGAGGCCGTCATTCGGAATGGGGAGGCGGTCTACGATAATCTCTGTCTCTCCTGCCACGGGCCGAACGGGAAGGGAGACGGCCCTGCCGCGGCGGCCCTTCAGCACCGTCCGCCCGACCTGATCCGCATGATGAGGGACCAGACCGATGGCGAGCTTTTCTGGAAGATCACCCGGGGGGGCGGGGCGATGCCCTCCTATGAGAAGACCCTCACGGAAGGGGAGCGTTGGGAGGTGATCCATGCCCTCCGGATGTTGGGAGAGAGAAAGGGGGGACGATGACGGTCCGGATGATCCAGCTGCTGGCGCTCTTGCTCATTCAGATCACGATCCTGGCGGTCGGCAGGCCGGCCGCGCTGGAAAGACCCGCCGGGGCGCTCTCCGAGCCATCCACCGCCGGAGAGCTGGAGTTCGGCCAGGTCCCGATCCCGGAGGAGGAGATCGTGAAGGTGGAGGCGTCGAAGGCCTCCGGCCGGATGTGGGGGTGGGTGGTCCTCTCGATCGCGGCGAGCGTCGGCGGGGTGGCCGGGGTTTCGTTCGTTGTGATCCGCAGATGGGGAGACCGAATCCGTCTCCCGCTGACCGTGGCCGGCCTGCCGGGGAGCGCCCGGGTGATGTTGGCGCTCGTCCTGCTGATCTTCGGCCTGGTCCACTTCTTCGGGATGACGACCGCCTATATCTTATCGCGGATCGTGAACGGCTCGACCGAAGAGTACTTCTTCTACATGAAGATCGGGAAGCTGGCCGGGATGACCCATGCGCACCTCTTCGGGATGACCGTCATGCACCTGGTGGTGGCGACGGCCTTTCTCCTGACGACGGTTCGGGAGCCGTTGAAGGTGGTGTTGATCGCCGCCACGATCGCCGGGAGCCCGATCGATATCGCCTCCTGGTGGCTGATCAAATATGTCTCTCCCCTCTTCGAGGCGCTCGCCTATCTCGGGGAGACGACTTCGGAGGTTGGATACCTCACCATGATGTTGATCACCCTCTATCAACTCTGGACGGCGAGGGACCTCCGCCTCGCCACGGGAAAGGAGTGGAAAAAATGAAGGGACGTCTGACCGTCGGCGCCGTCTATCTCTTTATACTGATGATTCTGATCCTCGGCTGGGAAGGGGCTCTTGAGGCTCAACCCGCGGGGGAAGAAAAGGCCCTGGCCGAAGAGGGGCTCCAGTTGGAGGCCCCTACCCTTGCCCCGCCCCCCCCGCCGAGCCTGGGACCGTTCACCAACATCAATATCGGCGGTACCCTCGACTACCGTTTCATGATCCCGACCAACGGCGACGCCCCCTCTCTGGGGATCCATGTGAACGAGCTTTTCATCACGACGAACATCGGCGACAACATCTCGATTCTCGCCGAGCAGCTCCTCTTGACCTCGGATCTGGAGACGGTGGTCGGGCAGGACCACGGCTTTGTCTACGCCATCTTCACGAACCTCCCCGGTCTCCCGTCCGATCTTGCGGTCAAGGTCGGCCGAATCCGTTTCCGGTATGGGATCGACGCCGTCTCGGACGCCCCGGCCAACCCGGCCCGTAACTTGGTCTATAAAAACCTCGGTTTCGTCTCGGACAAGGGAATCGAGCTCGCCGGCTACTATAAGGATGTCGATTATTCTGCGGCGGTCCTGATGGGCCCCGACTTCATCGCCCGCGAGGTCCTGGGGCCGGGCGGAGTGGTCGGCGGTGAGATCAAAACCAACGCCGAGAACAACAACCGTCCGGTGGCCGTCCGGGTGGGATATGAGTCGCCATGGGATCTGAAAGGAGGGCTCTCTTTCTTCTGGGGAAAGGCCTACCGGTTCGTCAACGCCCCGCTCTTCGATATGGATGACATGCTCACCAACGGGTTTTTGGACCGCAGCCGGCTGTTCCTCAAACGCCGGGCTTCGGTCGATCTCCGCTACACGCTGGGAAAGTGGGATTTTTCCGGGGAGGCGACGATCGGGGATGAGCGGGAAAACGGCGATACGATCGAGGCGAGAGGATACTACATTCGGGCCGATTACCTGGCGGTTCCCCAAAAGCTGGAGTTTCTCCTTCAGTATGACCTTTGGCGGGATGGCCTCCCCGAAACGCGGGACGACGGCGTGATGACGGGAGGAATCACCTACAATGTTTTGGATCAAGCCGCGTTGAGGCTGGTCGGATTTGTGAGCGATGCGGTTCTTTCTAATGATGAAGCGGAGGCGATGGAGACGATGTTCATCGGCCAGGTCTTGCTGACGTTCTGAATGGGTTTTGGGTGGGGCGATCCTTGTGATCGCCCTGGGTTCGGGGGTAACGAGGGCAGGCGCGGGGGCCTGCCCCTACGATAAGGGGAGAATTCGATGAGACGTTTAGGTGTCGGGATACTTGTGGCGGCCTTCGCGGCTCTCTGGCTGGCCGGCCCCTCGGCTTGGGCCCATCAACGGGGCTGGCCCGGAAAGCGTCTGAGTCAGACCTATCCCGAAGCGGTGAAATTCACCTCCCGCCAGGCGGGCCTTTCGGCGGAGCAGATCGGCCGGATCGAGCAGGCGCTCGGCGAGCGGGTCGAGGCCGAAAGCCGCGCGCCGACCTTTTACCCCGCCTTCGATAAGGCCGGCGAGAAGATCGGCTTCGTCCTCTTCGCCGACCAGGCCGGCGAGAACGGCCCGATCGAGATGGGGGTGGCCGTCGATCCGCAGGGGAGGGTGCGGCATGTGGTGATCT
>DATDON010000022.1:0-4073 GCA_035293225.1 Candidatus Manganitrophaceae bacterium | reverse complement strand
CACGGCGGCCGAGACGCCCCGGGCCCGCAGGAGGTCGGAGGCGACCAGCGCCTCCCAAACCAGAAGGCCGTTGGCGACGATCGTCACGTCGTCTCCCGGCGCGACCTTCTTCGCGATCCCCAACTGGAATGAATCGGAAGGCGCGTAAATCAGCGGGGCTTTCGGCCGGCCGGTTCGGAGATAGACCGGACCGACGGATTCCCCCGCCCGCTTCACCAGCGCCTTGCAGGAAATCTCATCGGAGGGGGAGATCACGGTGAATTTGGGGAGGGCGCAGGCGAGGGCGAAATCTTCGACGCTCTGCTGGGACGCGCCGTCCTCCCCCAGACTGATCCCGCCGTGGGATCCGACGATCTTGACGTTGAGGGAAGGGTTGGCGACCGACATCCGGAGTTGATCGAACCCCTTGCAGAGAAGAAAGGAGGCGAAGCTGGAAGCGAACGGAACCTTCCCGCAGGAGGCCAAGCCCGCCGCCACCGAGACCATGTTCGCCTCCGCGATTCCGCAATTGAAAAAGCGGTCGGGGAAGGCCTTGGCGAAGAGGCCGCTCTTGGTCGATTTCGAAAGGTCGGCGTCGACGGCGACGACCCTCTGATCGGCTTTGCCGAGCTCGACCAACGCCTGGCCATAGGCGTCCCGCGTCGCCTGCCCCAATTTTTTCTCCCGTTTCATGGTTTTCGCTCACCCTCAAACCATTTCCCGGAGGGCATCGCCCCTCCCGTCGCCGGCTTCGCGCTCACGTCGGTCTTCATCCGCCCAACTCCTTTAAGGCGGCCTGGAGCTGATCGGCGGTCGGGGCCATGCCGTGGAACTCGATATTGTTCTCCATGAAAGAGACCCCCTTCCCTTTGACCGTCCTGGCCAGGATCAGGCTCGGTTTTTCCGCCGTCCGCTTCGCTTCCTCGAAGGCTTTTAATATCTGAGAAAAGTCGTGGCCGTCGATGTCGATGACCTGCCATCCGAAGGCGCGCCATTTCTCGGCGAGCGGCTCGATGTCCAGTATCTCGCGGGTCCATCCGTCCAACTGTTGGCGGTTGCAGTCTAAAATCACCGTCAGACGATCGATCTTATAATGGGCCGCGAACATCGCCGCCTCCCAGACCTGCCCTTCATCCGCCTCGCCGTCTCCCATCAAAACATAGACCCGGTAATCTTTTCGATCCAGTCGCCCCGCCAGCGCCATCCCGGCGCCGATCGAGACCCCCTGTCCCAGAGAGCCGGTCGAGGCCTCGACGCCGGAGAGCTTTCCCTTCTCAGGATGGCCTTGCAGGGGGCTCCCCATTTTCCGAAGGGTTTTGAGATCTTCCACCGGAAAATAACCGGAGCGGGCCAGCGCGGCGTAAAGGGCCGGCGCGCCGTGCCCTTTGCTGAGGATGAATCGATCCCGGTCGGGCCATTCCGGCTCCGAAGGGCGATGCCGGAGCTCGTTGAAGTAAAGGGCGGTGATGAGATCGGCCGCGGAGAGCGATCCGCCCGGATGGCCGGAAGCGGCCGCGCCGATCATCTTCAGGATGTCCTTGCGGAGGAGGATCGCCTGTTTTTCGAGTTGTTCAAGCGTCATTTTTACCATCGGGCGTAGAGCCTACCAGAAAGACCAACCCAAGTCAATCTCGATCCCGCGCTTTCTCTTTCCCCTTGTTTTGGCGAAAAAATTATGGCTATAATCGGCCATTCTCAAAACGAGGAGGTTCGCCATGGAGCTTTATCAACGTTCGCAGACGGAAACGACGGTTCACGACGATCCCGCGGCGAAGGCGCTCTTGCGCCGGGCGTATGAAAAGACGTCCCGCTGGGGAAAAGATTTCCCCGGTTTCACCGCCGATTTGGTCGTCAACGACAACGGGAAAGAGTATAAGGGAAAGGTGAAGATTCGATCTCCGAAAGAGGCGGAGGTCGGCCTGGAAACCGGCCCTGCCCAGGAGGGGCTGCTCAAATGGGCGCAGAACCAGATCGGCATGATGGCGATTCACCGCGCCTCGCGCCCCTTCGAAGAGGCCGACGGAAAATACGCGTTGACCTTCGCGGAGGAGGACCATCATCCCTTGGGGCGGCAGATTCTCATCCACGGCGATGGGATGAACTCCCGTTACCGGGTCAAAGACGACCGCATCCAGCAGATTTCCCGGAGCATGGGGAAGATGAAGTTCACCATCAACGTCGAAGAGGCGATGACCACGGGCGATGGGAAATTTCTCACCACCCGGTACACCGTCTTTTACTTTTCTCCCGAGGGGCAGCTCCTGCAGGCCGAGGCCTTCACCGATCGCCCCCAGGAGTTGAAGGGGATTTATCTTCCCGGCTATCGAAGGATCATCTTCACGGAGCAGGGGGAGGCGGTGGTCCGGATATTGGAATTCAAGAATCATCAACTGCTTTAAAGGGCCCTTCTTTGACGAGTCTGGAGCGGATGAGAAAGCTGGTTGCGCTCGATCCCAAGAGCGAGATCACCCACTTCGGCCTGGGACAGGCCTGTTATGACGAAGGGGCGTTCGAAGAAGGGGCCTCGGCGATGGCCAAAGCGATCGAGATCAAGGCGGACTATACCGCCGCCTATGAAATCTTAGGACGTTGTCTTGAGAAGATCGGAAAACTGAACGAGGCGGAAGGGACCTATGAAAAGGGGATTGAGGTCGGAACCCGGAAGGGAGACCTGATGCCGGTTGAAAAGATGCGGATGCGGCTGAAGCGGGTGAAGGAGAAGCGCGCCGCTAGCGGTTTAGAAGCCTCTTGAGCTCTTCGATGTAAACCGACTCCTCGAGGGGGCCGCCGCGCCGAACCGACCGGAAATAAAGCTCTCCCCAGAGGCCCGCGATCCGGTGGATGACATCGTGGCGGGGAATTCCTTTTTCGAGGAGGGCTTTAAAAACCCCCTCGACCTCTTCCGGGTTCTGGTTGAATATCTGCTTCTCCACCGCGACATGCAACCCGGTATGAACGAGGGGATTGACGACGAAGCCGTTGATCTCCTGCGGGTGGAAGACCAGTTCTCCTTGGGGCCAGTAGGGATCGAACTCCGGATGCTCCTTCATCGCCTCGGCGATCATCTCGGCGTCCCCCGTCAGATCGTCCCCTCTTTTCATCTTCTCCCAGATTTGCGTATAGATCGGGACGGCTTGCTTTGAGAATAATGAATCCATCTTTACTCCTCGGCATTTATTTTAACAGAGCTTGTTGAACGGGATCAAGTCGATTTTATTAACAGTCTCAAAATAGAAACAACATTCGATACACCTCCCCTTTGTAAGGGGAGGCGGGGTGGGGTAGAAGGGAACATAAGTATATGGGCATGCCTTCTACCTCCCCTTGCCCCTCCTTACAAAGGAGGGGTTCAAGAAGTTGCGATCGAATTGAAAAATGTCAATTTAATTATGAGATTGTTAATAACGGGAGCGTTGATGACCCCACAAGAAAAAGAGTCTTTCGAGAAGTTTGTCTTTCGGCACGCGAACAAGACCCTGATCGATTACGCCTTGGGACATGATATTTTCGACAAGGTGGTTCAACAGCGGATCAACCGGTTGGAAAAAAATTACTTTCTGACCCTCGCCGAGGACGAGGAGAGGGAGCTGCTTGAAGCGCAAAAGTCGGCCCCCAGCCCCGCCACCCAGGCCAAGATCGACCGCCTTCTGAAAAATGTGAGAGAAGCGAAAGAGATTTTAAAGAGGTAAACTCTCCTTTCTTGCCAAGGTCCTTCTCACCTCTTTACAACTGCAGCTGCGCCTCGAAGAGGGTCGTGTAGGCGCCGTTCTTTCGGATAAGCGATTCGTGCGTTCCCGACTCCACGATCCGCCCCTGATCGACCACCAGAATTCGTTGCGAGCCGCGTAGGGAAGAAAGGCGGTGGGCGACGATCAAGGTCGTCCGGTGGGCGAAAAGGTTTCGCAGCGCCTCTTGGATGCTCCCTTCGGTCTCGGCGTCGACGCTCGAGGTCCCTTCGTCGAAGATGATGATCGGCGGATTTTTCAGGAACGCCCTCGCGATGGCGAGGCGCTGTTTCTGGCCGATCGAAAGCTTTACCCCCCGCTCGCCGATCCAGGTGTCGTATCCCTTCGGGAGCTGATGGATAAAGTCGT
>DATDON010000021.1:0-2595 GCA_035293225.1 Candidatus Manganitrophaceae bacterium | reverse complement strand
CGGCCCAACCCCCGGACCAGATCGACCGCGGAGATGATCGCCCCTTTCTTACGGTATTTTTTTGAAAAAGAGGGAAGCTCCATCTCTTTTCCAGGCCCCCAGAGCCAGACGCCGTTGGCCGGCCGTTCTCCTCTCGCCCGGCGCTCCAGGTTGATCGGATGGTCGGATAAAATGGCGGCGCTCGTCTGAATCAGTTTTTTAAGGACCCCTTTATCCCCCCCTCGAGGGAAACAGGAGGCGATTTCTCTTCCCAAAAGCGAATGAGGGCCCACACATTCTATTTTCGACGCCCCATGCGCCCACACCATCAGATGGCGATACCCGCTGCCGGTATAAAACTGGATCTGATCGCTTCCCAAAAGGTTGTTGAGCAGATCGATCAGATCGCGGGCCTCCTCGCGGCCGATCGCCCCGGCGGTGTGATCCTCCAAGAGAACGGCGGGGGAAAGGCCTTCAAAATCGTAACCCTTCACGGGGTCTCGGAAGGTCACCAAATTAAGGCGGAAGGCGACATCCCCCTCATTGAGGGAGACCCCCATTCCCGCCGCTTCCAAAGCGCCCCTTCCCGAATAATATTTCCGGGGATCATATCCCAAAATGGTCAGATTGGCGACATCACTGCCGGGAACAAAGCCGGGGGGGGTCGTGTGCACCAAACCGATCTCGCCGGACGCCGCCAGCGAATCGATATTCGGCGTCCGCGCCGCCTCCAGAGGGGTCCGCCCTTCCAGCGCCTCCACAGGCCGATCGGCCATCCCATCCGCAACCAAGACGAGATATTTCATCTGAATCTATTTTTTCTCTCGCAGGGGCAATTCATGAATTGCCCCTCCTAAAAACCCAAAACCTTTAAGACATCGTCCAGCCGGGCCTTAATCGTGATCGGCTTTTGCGCGATGCTCATCGAAAAGTCGGCGTCCTTCAATCCATGGCCGGTCAGGGTGCACACCACCGACTCCCCTTTTCTGAAAAAACCGCTCTTGCTCAATTTGATCACCCCCGCCACTCCGGCCGCCGACGCAGGCTCGCAAAAAACCCCTTCCAATCCGGCGATCATCCGATAGGCCTCCACGATTTCATCGTCGGTCACCAGGCCGATTTCCCCCTTTGATTCCGCCGCCGCTTCCACCGCGAACTTCCAGCTGGCCGGGTTGCCGATCCGAATCGCCGTCGCGATGGTCCGGGGTTTTTCGACAATGTGCCCCAACACGATCGGCGCGGCGCCGGCGGCCTGAAAACCGATCATCTTCGGCAGCGTCGAAATCTTTCCTTTTTGAAAATATTCCTTATAGCCGCGCCAGTAGGCGGTGATGTTGCCGGCGTTTCCGACCGGCAGAAAATGATAAGTCGGGGCCTGCCCCAGATGATCGCACACCTCGAACGCGGCGGTCTTCTGCCCCTCCAGGCGATAGGGATTGATCGAGTTGACCAGGGTGATCGGATGTTTTTCCGCCACCTGTTTCACCAGCGCGAGCGCCTCGTCGAAATTGCCGTCGACCTGGATGACGGTGGCGCGGTGGATCATCGCCTGAGCCAGCTTCCCCAACGCGATCTTTCCTTCCGGAATGAGGACGTACGCCTTCATTCCGCCGCGCGCGCTGTAGGCGGAGGCCGACGCCGACGTGTTCCCGGTCGAGGCGCAGATCACCGCTTGCGCCCCTTCTTCTTTCGCCTTGGAGATCGCCAGCGTCATCCCCCGGTCCTTAAACGATCCGGTCGGGTTTTCCCCTTCGTACTTGAGGTAAAGATCGATGTCGGCCTGCGCCGCGGCGGCCAGCCGGGGGGCGGGAATGAGCGGGGTGTTCCCCTCTTGAAGGGTGATCACCGGCGTCTTCTCGGTCACCGGGAGGAACGCCCGGTACGCCTCGATGACCCCGGGCCATTTCACCGCTCGGTTTTTGTCATCCATCTTTTCGACTCGCCTTCTTTGACTTCCGGGGAATGGTTTCCGGCGCCGCGGAAATCCATTACCCTTCTTGCCCTTCCACCCGGATCAGGACGGTCGGCTCCGACACATACTCCATCCGGTTTATTTTCGCCAGCGCCTCCTGGACGTCCCGCTCTTTGGCGCGATGGGTCATCATGACCAGCGGAACGTTCCCTCCGGCTTTCCGTCCCTGTTGGATGACGGATGAGATGCTGATCCGGTATCTTCCCAAAACGCCCGATATCTTGGAGAGCACCCCCGGACGGTCTTCCGCCATGAACCGGAGGTAATAGAGGCTCTCGATCTCCTCCATCCGCTTGATCCGGAGCGGCTCCCGCGCGTCGGATTGAAAAGAGGCCGGAGGAACCCTTCCGTTCGATCCCTTGATGATGTTCCTCGCGATGTCGATCAAATCGCTCACCACGGCGCTCCCGGTCGGAAGGCTTCCCGCCCCGCGGCCGTAGAAAAGCGCCTCTCCCACCGATTCGCCCACGATATAAACCGCGTTGTGGACCCCCCCGACCCTTGAAAGAAGATACTCCTTCGGAATCATCGTCGGATGAACGCGCGCCTCGATCGCCCCGTCCGCCATTTTGGCGATCGCCAGGAGCTTGAGCGTATAGCCGAATTCTTCCGCAAAGGCGATATCGACCGGCGTCACCTTATTC
>DATDON010000020.1:0-5973 GCA_035293225.1 Candidatus Manganitrophaceae bacterium | reverse complement strand
CCGTGACCGAAGAGAACCTGGGTTGAACCGACTGATGACGACGCGCCGGGCCCCCGCCAAAAAGCGCCTCGACCTCCTTCTTCAGGAACGGGGATTCGCGGAAAGCCGCGAGCGCGCCAAAGGGTTGATCCTCAGCGGCTCGGTCCTGGTCGGCGGGAAAAAGGTCGAGAAGGCCGGCGCCCAGGTGGAAGCGGACGCAGAGATCGCCCTCTTAAAACCGCCCGCCCCTTACGTCAGCCGCGGCGGGTTGAAGCTGGAGGGCGCCTTCGACGCCTTCCGGATCGACGCGGCCGGCAAGGTCGCGGTCGATGTGGGGGCTTCGACGGGAGGGTTTACCGACCTCCTCTTGCAGCGGGGGGCGGCCCGCGTTTACGCGGTCGATGTCGGATACGGCCAGTTGGCCTGGCGGCTTCGCCAAGACCGCCGGGTGGTCGTCCTCGAAAGGCAAAATATCCGCTCGCTTCCTTCCGAGGCGATTCCGGAGCCGGTCGATCTGGCGACGATCGACGTGTCGTTTATTTCGCTGGAAAAGGTCATCCCCGCCGTCCTCCCCTTCCTTAAGGCGGGGGGGGAAATCGTCGCCTTGGTGAAGCCTCAGTTCGAGGTCGGGAAGGGAGAGGTCGGAAAAGGGGGGATTGTCCGAAGCGTAGAAAAGCGCCAAAAGGTTTTGGAGAAGATCCTCGGGGCGGCGGGGGGATGGGGATTGAGCGTGATCGGAACGATTCCCTCCCCGATCCTCGGTCAAAAGGGGAACGTGGAGTTTTTTGTCTATTTTAGAAAGGACGCGCGGTAGATGAAAGTATTGGTGACGGGAGGCGCCGGTTTCATCGGCTCTCACCTGGTCGATCGTTTGATCCAAGAAGGGCATCAGGTCGTCGTGGTCGATAATCTTTCGACCGGCAAGAGAAAAAATATCAATAAGGGAGCGATCTTCTATAAAATGGATATCCTCAGCGGGCGCCTCGCCAAGGTTTTCCAAAAGGAAAAGCCGGAGATCGTCAGCCACCATGCCGCGCAGATGGATGTGCGGCGCTCGGTCGCCGATCCGATTTTTGACGCTCAAACCAACATCATCGGCCTGTTGAACCTCCTCGAACTCGCCGTCAAGAACGGAACCCGGCGAATCCTCTTCGCCTCATCCGGCGGCGCCGTCTACGGCGAGCAAGAGATCTTTCCGGCGCCGGAGAGCCACCCGACCCGACCCCTCTCCCCCTATGGAATCAGCAAACTCTCCAGCGAGCAATACCTCTATTATTACCACAAAGTCTGCGGCCTCGATTATACCGCGCTGAGGTACAGCAACGTCTATGGGCCGCGGCAGGACCCGTTCGGGGAGGCCGGCGTCGTCGCCATCTTTACGCAGCGGATGTTGAAAGAGGAGCAGCCGATCATCAACGGAAACGGGATGCAGACGCGGGACTATATCTTTGTGGAAGATGTCGTGGAGGCGAATATGGCGGCCATTCACCGGGCGATCGGCGGGCCGTTTAACGTCGGAACCGGCAAGGAGACGTCGGTCAACCAGCTTTTCCGATATCTCTTGGACATCACCGGCGCCCAGGTCAAGGAAATTCACGGGCCTGAGAAAAAAGGGGAACAGGCGCGGAGCAGCCTCGATTGTCAAAAAAACCACAAGGAACTTGATTGGGAGCCCCGGGTTTCTCTTCAAGAAGGGCTGATGAAGACGGTCGATTATTTTCGCCAACTTTGAAGGGGGAAGGCGCCGGCCGGGAATCGGCCGGCGGCGGTAAAATTTCATCGCCGGCGCCGCGTCCGGGCCTTCCGTATTCAGTTCATATCATAAGGAGTGATTGTGCGCCAAAACGAAAGGAGGGGGTCGTTCCGATTCTCTTTTTATCTGGGAATTATTCTTCTTTTTTCTTTTTTCTCCGGTTGCATGCCCCCCAAACAGGTCCGGTTGGCGGATGAGTATTCCAAAGAGCAAAAGTGGGAGGAAGCGTACCAAATTTATTCGGAGGCGCTGAGAAACGACCCGCTCAACCAAAAGTTGAAAGCGAAGCGGGACGAGGCCAAAACGAAAGCGGCCGCCGTCCGCATCGAAAGGGCGAAGGCCCTCCTGGAGAGAAAAAACACCCAGGTCGCGCTCGAGGAGATCAAACAGGCGATGGCGCTCGATCCGGGAAATGTCGAAATCCAGGATCTTTTGAGAACGGCGCTGCGCAGAAAGGAGGCGGACGATAGTCTCCGTCTAGGACAGAAGCTCATGAAAGCCGAGCGCTATTTCGAGGCGGTCGAATACCTGGAGAGGGCGCTGGAGCTCGACCCCAGCCTGCCGGAGGGGCAGGAGATTTTGGCGCAGGCGATGCGAGGGCAAGGGGCGGAAGGGGTGGAGGTCGATTCGCTCTCTTTGAAGTCGCGGCAGCCGATCACTTTGAAATTCCAAAACGCCCGTTTGAAGGAGGTGTTTGACCTGTTGGCCAAAACGGCCGGAATCAATATCCTGTTCGATAAAGATGTCCGCGACGATCCGATCACCATCTTCGTGAAAGACGCCACGTTCAAAGAGGCCCTCAATCTGATCTTCGCCACCAACAATCTTTTCATGAAAAAGATCAGCGATGAGACCATCCTGATCATCCCGAAGACCAAGCAGAAGGTCGATCAGTATCAGGATCTCCTGATCCGGACTTTTTATCTCTCGAACGTCAAGGCGAAAGATATGGTGAACCTCCTCCGGACGATGCTGGAGACCCGGCGGGTGTTCGTCAACGACGAATTGAACACCATCGTCCTTCGCGACACCCCCGAAAAGATCAAGCTCGCGGAAAAAATCATCGAGGCGAACGACCGGAGGGTCGCCGAGGTGCTGTTTGAGGTGGAGATTCTCGAGATCAATCGGTCGAAGGGGCTCAAGTACGGATGGAATTTCAGCCAGAATCAGGTCAGAGGCTTCCTCGGGAGCGGCCCGTCGGGAAGTCTGAGCCTTGAGGAACTGAGCAACATCGACAACTCGACGATCTTTTTTGTCCTCCCCTCCATCCTGATCGATTTCTTCAAGCAGGAGTCGGAAGCGCAGACGTTGGCCAACCCGCGGATCCGGGTGATCGATAATAAGACCGCGAAGATCAACATCGGAGACCGGGTCCCGATCCTCCTCTCGAGCACGACCTCCACCCCCACCACCTCTCAAACCACCGGAGGGCAGACGACCACTACCTCTATCGAGTTCAAGGACGTCGGGATCAAGTTGAGTATCGAGCCGAATGTTCATTTGGCGAACGATGTCACCCTGAAGGTGAACCTGGAAGTGACTTCGTTGGGCGACCTGGTCGATCTGGGAAATAACCAAAGACAATTCAAATTCGGAAACCGAAACACGGAAACGGTGCTCAACGTCCGGGACGGCGAAACGGTGGTGATCAGCGGCCTGATCCGGGACGACGAGCGGACGACGACCAATAAAATTCCCGGCCTGGGGGACATCCCGATTTTGGGAAAACTTTTTTCGAGCGTGGAAAAGAGCAAAGGGAAGACCGATGTCGTCATGACGATCACTCCCCATGTGATCCGGAGCCTGGAGACGCCTGAAAAGCCGCTTCAGTCTTTCTGGTCGGGGACCGAAGAGACCTATTCCACCCGGCCTCTTTTCTCCGAATTTCCAACGGTGGGAGAGGTCAAGCGGGAGCGCGGCGCGGAAGCGGCCCCTCCCCCGACGACGGCGCCTCCTTCCGAATCCCGTCCGGCCGTCCCGCCTCCTCCGCAGCCTGAAAGCCGGCTCACCCCGGTCCTTTCCGTCTCGCCGAACGAGACGTCGGTCTCCGGAGACGGCGAGGTCAGCCTGGAGGTCCGGGTCGATAATGTGAAGGACCTTTCGTCGGCGACCGTCTCTTTGGCGTTCGATTCGACTGTTTTGGATCTAAAGCGGGTGACCGAAGGGAATTTCCTGAAAGGGGATGGAAAGAACACCTCGTTTATCTCCTCCAGCCAGCCGGGGGGAAATAGTGTCGATGTGCAGATCAGCCGGGTGGCGGAAGAGAAAGGGGTCAGCGGATCCGGAACGCTGTTTGTCGTGGTGTTTACGGGAGAACGGGCCGGCGCGACGAGCCGGGTCGATTTTCGGAACGTCCGGCTGTTGAACCCGGCGCGGGGCCCGATCAACGCCGACATATTTCCGGGCCTTGTCAATGTAAAGTAAAATGATCCGCGAAAGAAAAAAGGTTTTGGGGGAGTCCGGAATGACGCTCCTGGAGCTGCTGGTGACGGCGTCGATGATTTTGGTGATCGCCTCCGTCGCAATGCCCCTCTCCAGAATGAGCGAGAGACGGGCGAAAGAGATCGAGCTCCGTCAGGTCCTGCGTGAAATGCGGACGGCCATCGACCGGTTCAAGATCGATTGGGATAATCAGAGGATTTCGCACAGCGCGTCGGACACGGCGAACGTCGAAACCGGCTACCCGCTCGATTTGGACGCGCTGGTGAAGGGGGCGCCGTCGAAGGGCCCCAGTCAAAAAATTCTGAGGTACCTTCGAAGAGTTCCGATCGATCCCTTGACCCGTTCGCCCGAATGGGGGACGCGGTGTTATGAGGACGAGTCCGACTCGTCGATTTCTTGCGGCAGAGATGTGTATGATGTTTACAGCCTGAGCGAAGAGAGCGCGTTGGACGGAACAAAATACCGGGATTGGTAGATCAAAACGATAACCGAAAGGAGAAGAAGTGGAAGTCAAAACGCTTGAAAGTCGGATTAAAAAATTAAAGACGGAAGCGGCCGAGAAAAAGGGGGAGACCGCCGAGGCGCTTCGGGAAATCCGCAAAAAGTTAAAGCGGGCCCAGCGCCGTCGAAGAACGCTCTTGACGCGGACGGCTTTTATCGAGGCGAAGCGTCAGAAGAAGGCTAAAAAGGGAACGGAGGGCGCCCAAGGGACCGCAGCTCCATCCTGAGGAGAATCGGCGCCCGGGGATCAGGGGCGGGCCAGGAAGTTCAGGAGTTCAAGGAGTTAAGGGTTCAAGGCTCAAAAGGTAAAGCGAGCGACTGGCTTTGCCAGCGCGAGCGCGGGGCGTGGGGGCATCGGAGGACCTTTTACTTATGTTTAGCCGCACGGGCCCACACATATAAATAGATGGGAAGATCATTTAAAATCGGTCTGGCGCTCGGAGGGGGAGGGGCGAGAGGGTTGGCCCATTTGGGGGCCCTCAAGGCGCTGGAAGCGGAAGGTTTTCAATTCGACCTGATCTGCGGGAGCAGCTTCGGCGCCATGGCCGGCGCGATGTACGCGCAGTATCCCCACGCCGAACAAATTATTCGGCGGGTGGTCGATTTTTTGGAAGGCGAGGCTTTTCGGCGGACCAAAATTTTCTTCATCAAGAGGCATTATGAAGAAAAAAAGCGGACGAGTTTCATCGCCAATCTCAAGTCCTATCTGGAGAAAGGATTTTTTTGGGGGATCTCTCTCCGGCGGGAATCGTTTATTTCCGAGCAGGATTTTCTCAGCCAGATTCACGTTCTCTTTGAAGATCAAAAAATTGAAGAGATGACCATCCCCTTCTCCGCCGTCGCCACCGATTTGGTGGAGGGGAAGCCGGTTATTTTGTCCAAAGGTTCCCTCCGGAAGGCGATCGCCGCAAGCTGCGCGATTCCGGGGGTCTTCCCGCCGATCACCATCAACAATTCCAAATTGATCGACGGGGGATGGGTGAGCCCTGCGCCGGTTGAGCCGTTGATCCGGCAGGGGGCCGATTTTATCATCGCCATCGACACGTCGGAAGACGCCGGGACCGTCCGCGCCCTCACGAGCGGGCTTGATATTGTCCTACGATCGGGAGACATTACGCGTCAGGTTCTGTCGAACACGCAATTGGAGAAGGCCGACCTCGTGATTCGCCCTCAGATCGGAAAAATCCATTGGTCCGATTTTTGGCGCTATGAAGAAGCGATCCGGAAGGGGGAAGAAGCGGCGTCGCTGAAGATCGACGAGTTGAAAAAGCTGTTATGGAAGAAGAAGATGAAGAAGC
>DATDON010000019.1:0-4873 GCA_035293225.1 Candidatus Manganitrophaceae bacterium | reverse complement strand
GAAACATGTTTCATGCGCGAGAGGTCAAAGATAAATCGAGAGACCTCCTCCAGAGTGGACGGGCGCCCGAGGGTGTTTTCTTGGATCATCCTTTTTTTCTCAACAGGAGGAAGAGAAGCGGTCATCGGAGTCGGAAGATAGCCCGGCAAGACTGCGTTGACCTGAACGCCGCTTCTTCCCCATTCTTTCGCCGCTGATTGGGTGAGGGCGATGAGGCCTCGTTTTGAGGCGGTATAAGACGCTTGTCCAACCCGGCCCGTATAGGCGGCGTAAGAAGAAATATTGATGATGTGGCCTTCCCCTTTTTCAACCATTGCCCGCCCCGCTTCACGCATGCAAAAAAACACCCCGGAGAGATTCACCCCGATCACTTGATCCCATTCCCCCTCCTCCATCCTGGAAAAAAGGATATCTCCCGTGATCGCGGCGCTGTTGATAAGAAGATCGACCTTCTCCCACCGCTTTAAGATCTTCTCCATCATTCGCTGGACCGATTTGGAATCTTGAAGGTCCGCGGAGAAGAGGGCCGACTCGCCCCCCGCCTTTTTGAGCGCTCGGATGGTTTTTTCGCAGGCGTTTTTATTCCGGTGGAAATGGGCGCAAACAGTGTCTCCCGCCGTTGAAAAAATTTGACAAAGAGCGCGGCCAAGCCCTCCGGACCCCCCCGTGATTAAAACAACCCTCTTTCGCGGAATCGCCGATTTCATTTCTTATATCAGTCGAAGTTCCTTTCCCAATTTTTCCAAGGCCGAAAGAAGGGTGTCTATCTCCTCTTGTGTATGCGTCGCCATAAGACTCACACGGAGACGGCTGGAGCCTTTGGGGACCGAGGGAGGACGGATGGCCGGGATATAAATACCATGGTCCAACAGTTTTCGAGAAAAAGTAACCGCTTTCTCGCTCTCTCCGATCAGAAGGGGAACAATCGGGGTTTCGCTTGCCCCGATGTTGAATCCAAGCTCCAAAACCTTCCGGCGAAAGTAATGTGTGTTTTTCCAAAGCTGTTGAATGAGACCGCTCTCTTCCTCAATCAACGTCAGCGCGGCCAACGCGGACGCCAGGGAAGCGGGCGCGAGGGCAGTGGTGTAAATGAACGGCCGGGCCTTGTTGATCAGGTATTGGATCAAGAGATTGTCTCCGGCGATGAATCCCCCGACCCCCCCGATCGCTTTACTCAACGTCCCCATCTGGATGATTCGGCCGCTTTTCAGATTAAAATGGGCTGGCGTCCCCCGGCCTTGGGGGCCGAGGACCCCCGTGGCGTGCGCGTCATCCAGGTAGATAAAAGCGCCGTAGTCCTCCGCAAGGGCGAATATCTCGGAGAGAGGCGCGATATCCCCCTCCATGCTGAAGATTCCATCCGTGACGATCAGGGCGTTTTGATTTTTCTTCCGGTTGGAAAGGATTTTTTTGAGCTGCGCCATATCCTTGTGGCGATAAACGCGAAAGAGGGCGCCGGAAAGTCGCGCCCCGTCCACCAAACTGGCGTGATTAAGTCGGTCCGACAAAATGAGGTCATTTTTTTGGGCCAATGCGCAGAGAGCTCCGATATTAGCGGTATAGCCCGAACTGAAAACAAGCGCTGATTCGGTCGATTTGAATTCCGCCAATCGCGTTTCCAATCGCGTATAGAGCGCGGAATTGCCGGAAATCAGCCGGGAAGCGCCTGCGCCCACCCCCCCCGTTTTGATCGCCGAAATGGCGGCCGCCTTTAAGCGAGGATGGTTCGCCAATCCCAGATAATTATTTGAGCAAAAGAGTAGGAACCGTTTACCGTCGCGCTCAATCGTCGTCGATTGTGTCCCTTCGACCGTTGTCAGCGATCGGAAAAGACCTTCCGCCTTCAGCGCCGTCATCTCTTTCCGGATTCCCCACATGGCCCCTCTTTTAGTTGCTATTGATAATATATCTTTTTTTATTTGTCAACGAATCTTCTTTTATTTGTCAACGTGTTCTACCTAGAATTTCCTTGACAATATGGGGTCTGGGGGTTACAATAAAATCGTAAGTTATAGGTCTTCATAAGATTCATTAAGTCATTGAAAAGCCCAAGCAAATAAGCCCTGAGAAGGAGGAAGGATGTTCGAAAAATTTACGGACCGAGGGAGGAAGATTATTATTCTTGCCCGTGAAGAAGCCGAACGGCACCAAAACGATTATTTGGGGACGGAGCATCTTGTTTTGGCCCTCTTAAGGGAAGGGGACGGAGTCGCCCTGTCGGTCATCAAGAAGATGGGTCTTTCCGTCGAACAGATCCGTTTGGAAGTCGAGCGGAATCTCCCGAGCGGAAGCAACACCATGACGTTCGGGGAAATTCCATTTACGCCGCGCGTGAAGAAAGTCATTGAATACGCCGTTGAAGAGGCGAAGCTTTTAGGACATAACTATATCGGCAGCGAACATCTTTTATTGGGGCTCTTAAGAGAGGAAGAAGGGATCGGCGGCAAGATCGTCCGAAGCTTGGGCGGCAATTTGCTTACTGCGCGACAATTGACGATTAACCTCCTGAGAAAGACCGCTCCCCGTGAAAAGGACAAAAAAAGCAATACGCCCGCCCTGGACGAGTTCGGTCGTGATCTGACCCAACTGGCGAGCGAGGGGGCGCTTGATCCCGTGATCGGACGGCATGATGAAATCGAGCGGGTTCTTCAAATTTTAAGCCGTCGAACCAAAAACAATCCGGTTTTAATAGGCGAATCGGGCGTGGGTAAAACCGCGATCGTGGAAGGCTTAGCGCAAAAGATCATCTCGATGGATGTGCCGGATAGCCTTTTGAACCGGCGGGTCATCGCGCTGGATCTCGGCTCACTCGTCGCCGGCACGAAATACCGCGGGCAGTTCGAAGAGCGGCTGAAAGTGGTCATGAAGGAGATCGTGACGGCGGGGAATATTATTATTTTCATCGATGAGCTTCATACATTGGTGGGAGCGGGCGCCGCAGAAGGCTCCATCGACGCCTCCAACATGCTGAAACCGGCCCTCTCTCGGGGAGAGATCCAATGTATCGGCGCGACGACCCTCGACGAGTATCGCAAGCATATCGAGAAAGACGCCGCCTTGAAGCGGCGATTCCAGGCGATTTTCGTCCAGCCCCCCACCCCGCAAGAGACGGTTCAAATTATAAAAGGTTTGAAAGATCGCTATGAGGAGCATCATGGGGTCAACATCACGGATGAAGCTGTGGAAGAAGCGGTTCGTCTCTCGGATCGGTATATTTCAGACCGCTTTCTGCCCGACAAGGCGATCGACGTGATCGACGAGGCGGGGTCCCGGGCGAAATTGATGGCCTATTCCCGTCCTGACGATCTTCGCTCGCTCGAACAAGAATTTAAAAAGGTGACGCGAGAAAAAGATCTGGCCATCCGGCTTCAAAATTTTGAAGAGGCGGTCAAGTTCCGGGAGGAAGAGGAGCGGCTTAAAAAATTGCTCGAAGAGGGCAAACGGGAGTGGAAAAAGAGCCAGGAGAAGAACCGCCCGAACATCAGCCGTGAGGAGATCGCTCATGTCGTCTCTAAAATGACCGGCATTCCGTTGTTTAAGATGGAAGAGGAAGAATCTAAGAAGCTTCTTCACATGGAAGAGGAGCTTCATAAGAGAATTGTGGGACAGGAAGAGGCGATTTCGGCGATTTCGCGGGCGATCAGAAGGTCGCGCGCCGGTCTGAAGGGAGATCGGCGCCCGATCGGCTCATTCATCTTTTTGGGGCCGACCGGGGTCGGGAAGACGGAATTGGCCCGCGCCTTGGCCCAGTTTCTCTTCGACAACGACGAGGCGTTGATCCGAATCGATATGTCGGAGTACATGGAAAAATTCTCCAGCTCCCGGCTGGTGGGCGCTCCTCCGGGATATGTCGGATATGAAGAAGGAGGACAATTGACGGAGAAAGTGAGAAGGAGACCTTACTCCGTCGTTCTCTTTGATGAGATCGAAAAGGCCCATCCCGATATGTTCAACATCCTTTTACAGGTGCTGGATGACGGCTGCTTGACTGATAGTTTAGGCCGCAAAGTCGATTTCAAGAATACCGTTCTGATCATGACTTCCAATCTGGGGACCCGGTTCGTCGATAAAGCCGGCTCGCTCGGTTTCCAAAAGTCGTCCGATTATAGCGCGCTGACGAAAATGAAAGAGACCATTCAGGCTGAGCTGAAAAGGTCTTTTAACCCGGAGTTTCTCAATCGGATCGATGATATCGTCGTCTTCCACCCGCTCGATAAGAAGCATTTGGAGAAGATCGTCGATATTCAGATTAACGAGCTGAATCAGAAACTGGTCGAGAAAGGGATCCACCTGGAGGTGACCCAAGAGGTGAGGCAGTGGTTGATCCAGGAGGGATACGAGCCGATTTACGGCGCCCGGCCGATGCGTCGTTGCATTCAGAAAAACATCGAAGACCTCCTTTCGGAAGAGATTATCAAAGGGCGGTTCAAGGACACCAAAAAGATCAAGGCTGTGCTGAAAGACAATACCCCGTCCTTGGTCGAGGAAGAGGCGATGGCGGGTGTTTAGGAGCCGCGACAAAATAACTGGCGCAGTTCGGCGGGCGATCCATCCTGACTGGCGTTGTTGTTCGTCGCTTACATACCAAAGGGTATGCGCGCTCCTCACGCCTAGCCAGTCGGGCGGCTCGGCCACCTCACTTTTGCATCAGTTATTTTGTCGCGGCTCCTTAGCGACGGCAAAGGGTTGGGATGAATGAGTATCATCCATGAGGCCCTGAAAAAAGCGGCGGCTGAAAAGGAACCTCCCGAAAATTCGGTGGTTTCTTTCCGATATTCTGCGAAATCGCTACATGGATTATCTCCTTCGGTCGCTCTTCTTTCAGGAATTTTTTTTCTCGTTCTTTTTTCTTTTCTATTCACCTCCCTCCATT
>DATDON010000018.1:0-6850 GCA_035293225.1 Candidatus Manganitrophaceae bacterium | reverse complement strand
TGAAGAGGACCAATCCTTCGATATTCTTATAATGCTTCCAGTTCCGGGTCGCCAGGGGAACCTTACGCCCAGCGGCTCCGCCCCTTGTCCATCGACTCCCGGTTTTTTGCAGATTTCGGATCAATGTGGTAACATTTCGCGGTTCATTCGGAGGGAAAATCGGTTGGAACCTCTCTCAATATCCGGCATGAAATAGGGGGAAGCTCATGCGGATCCTTTTCTCCAAGGTTCAGCGACCGCCTCTCTCGGCCTCGCTTCAAGGGAGAGTCTTCCGTCTCTCCTCGCGCATCAGTCGTATCCATCCTTTCTCTTTTTTCACGGCGCTCCTTCTTTCTTTTTTCTTTGATTTCTCGATCTGGCTCCCGACGCTCTGCAAGATCGTCGCCCTCCTTCTGCAAGCGGGCATCTTGGTCCGGCTGATCTTTGAAGAGCGGTACCTTTGGGCCCGGTTCAGGCGCTTGCCTTTGAAGAAGAAGCTGATTCCGATCACCCTCTTTGCGATCGCTTTGCTCTTTTATTTGGAAAAGGGATGGCTGCTGGCTGGAAGCTGGGCCGATGGGGGAGAGTCGCTCCGCTACACTTATCGCCTCTACAGCATGATATTTCTGGGGGCCGCTTTTTCGATTTACGCGATGCGCCTGAAGACGATCGGGCAATTTCTCGAGCGGCTTCATTTAAGGCCCGCCCAGACGATGGCCCTCAGCTTCGCGTTGGTGATCCTCCTCGGCGCGTTGCTCCTCTCCCTCCCACAGGTGGTCATCGATCCTTCCCGGATCTCTTTCGTCGACGCCCTCTTCACGGCGACCTCGGCGACCACCGTGACGGGGTTGTCTCTTTTTCCGATCTCCGACTATTACGAGAGGAGCGGTCTCTGGGTCATCCTTCTCCTCATCCAGCTTGGGGGGCTTGGAATCATGACCTTCGGGGCGCTCTTCTCCCTCATTTCAAAGCGGGATCTTCGACTCGATGAGGCGGTCGCCCTTCAAGGGGTTCTGGAGCCGTCGTCGATCGGGGTGGTCCGGAGGGAGATCGGGGCGATTTTCATCATGACCCTCGCGATCGAGGCGGTCGGGACCCTCCTCCTTTGGTTTTCTTTTCAGGGGGAAAACGGGCGCCCTCTTTTTACCGCCCTTTTCCATTCCATCTCCGCTTTTTGCAATGCCGGTTTCTCCCTCTTTCCCGCCAATTTGGAGGGGCGCGTAACGGACCTCCCGGTCAATCTGGTGATCGCCCTTCTGATCGTTCTGGGGGGCCTCGGTTTCCCGGTTCTCCACAACCTTGGGAGCTACCCCCTTTTCAGGAAAAACCGGAGCGGGTGGCGGCTGACGTTCCACTCCAAGGTGGTCCTTTCGATCTCCGCGGGGCTTCTCCTGGCCGGAACGGTCGGGATCTTTATTTTTGAATATCGCGGCGTCCTCGCCCCTCTCCCCTGGCGCCACAAATGGATGGCCGCCGCCTTTCAATCGGTGACCGCCCGGACCGCCGGATTTAACACGTTGAACATCGGTCTTGTTTCGGACGCGACCCTTTTTCTGCTGATCTTGCTGATGTGGATCGGGGGCTCTCCGATCTCCACCGCCGGGGGGATCAAAACGACGACCTTTGGGGTGATGCTCGCCACCCTGCGGAGCCTCCTTCGAAGGAGGGAGGAGGTGGAACTTTTCCGGCGGAGCCTCTCCCCCCAAGTGACACAGAAGGCGCTTTCGGTCGGGGTGACCTCGTCGGCGCTGATGGCGCTTCTTCTCCTCCTTCTTTTGGCGGTGGAGGGGGGCGGTTTCAGGGAGGTCCTCTTTGAGGCGGTCTCCGCGTTCAATACGGTTGGCCTCTCCACGGGGATCACCCCTCGCTTCTCTCCCCTTGGAAAGCTGATCCTCGTCGTTATCATGTTTGTCGGGAGGATCGGCCCGTTGACATTGGCCTTTTGCCTCGCCGAGCGGGCCGCGAAGGGGAGCTATCGTTACCCGCAGGAACGGGTGATTGTCGGCTAGGAGGAATAGGGATATGAAACGATTCTTGATCATCGGCCTCGGTCGCTTCGGGATGAGCCTCGCTGAGACGCTCTTCTTGGAGGGGGCCGAAGTCATTGCGATTGACGAGAACATGGATCGGGTCGAAGCGATCAAAGATCGGGTCTCCCACGCGGTCCAACTCGACAGCACAGATATAGACTCCCTTCGGTCGGTCGGGGCCGACCGGGTCGATGCGGCGATTATCGCCATCGGCGAGAACTTCGAGGCGAGCGTCGTAACGACGGCCATCCTCAAGGAACTCGGCCTCAAAGAGATCGTTGTCAGGGCCTACACGGAGCGGGAGAGGAAGATCCTCGAGCTGATCGGGGCGAGCCGCGTCATCTTCGTCGAAGACGAGATGGGGCGCCGTTTGGGGAAGGCGATCTCAAAACATGCGATCCTCGACTATGTTGAGCTCTCGCCGACCCACTCTCTTGTCCAGTGGGAGATCCAGGAATCGCTGGTCGGAAGCTCTCCGGCCGATCTCCGACTGGCGGAGGAATGGGGATTAGACCTTCTCGCCGTCAAGAAAAGGGATGAGGCTTCCTCAATCAAGGTCGGATGGGAAAAAGAGAAGTGGTCTCTGAAATTCCATCCCTCTCCCCAAGATCGTTTTGAAAAGGGAGAGATCTTGATCCTGGTCGGTCGAAATAGAGACCTCCACCGGTTTATCGAAGAGGCGTCGCGACGCGCCTAACGCCGATTCTCTCAAGCAGCGGCTCCCCCGACTTCCGGGGCCGGCGTTTTGGAGGGCGGTTTCTTCCGTCGCTTGGGGGAGAAGAGGACCGAGAGAAAGAAGATGGCGGCGGCGATGAGGACGATGGTCGAGCCGGAGGGGAGATCGAGCCAGTAGGAGAGAATCACGCCGGCCCAGGAGGAGAAGACGCCGAGGACCGCCGAGTAGATCATCATCGATCGCATGTTGTTCGCCCACTGTTCGGCGGCGGCGGCGGGAATGACCAATAGGGCGAAGACCAGGATCGCGCCGACCGCCTTCAGTGAGATGACGATCGACAACGAGATGAGATTGAGGAGGAGAAAAAAGAGGTTGCGCGCCGGGATGCCGCTCGCCTCGGCCATCTCCTGGTCGAAGGAGATGAAGTGGAACTCCTTGAAGAAAAGGGAGATCGTCAGGAGAATTCCGAGCGTCAGAAGGAGAATCACCTTTAGATCCGACGAGGTGACCGAGAGGATGCTTCCGAAGAGATAGCCGTAGACCTCCGGATTGTACGCCTTCATCAGGCCGAGAAAGAGGATCGCCAGCGCCATCGTCAACGTGTAAAAGATCCCGATCGAGACATCCGGCTTCATCTTGCCGGCCTGCTGCAGCGCGCCGGTGATCCAGACCGTAGAGAGGCCGAAAATGACCGCCATCAGGAGGGGAGGGGCCCCGATCAAAAAGGCGAGGGCGACCCCGGCGAAGGCGGCGTGCGCCGTTCCCGCCCCGATGAACGAGAGCCCCTTCAAAACGACAAAGACCCCGATGACCGAACAGACCAGCCCGATCAAAAACGACGCCAGAAGGGCCCGCTGCATGAATCCGTAAGAAAACATCTCGAACATCTGTTTTTATCCCGCGTGGTGGTAATCGTTCATGATCACGTACGGTCCTTTTTCCCGCTCGGCCAGGAGGATCTCTTTTCCGTAGACCTGGGAGAGGGTTTCCTGGGTCAGAATCTCGCGGGGGGTCCCTTTCCCATAGAGCCTCGTGTTGAGGAGAAGGAGGGTGTCGACAAACGGGCTAATGGTGTTGATGTCATGCGTGACGAAGAGAATCGTCAGGTGATACTCTTGGTGCAGGCGGCGGATCAGATCGATCAGGTGATGCTGTGTCGTGGCGTCGATGCCGGTGGTCGGCTCGTCGAGCAATAATATCTCCGGGCGCTGCGCGAGGGCGCGGGCGATCAACACCCGCTGTTGCTGCCCTCCCGAAAGACTTCCAAAAGGGGCGTCCCGGAGCGGCTCCATCCCAACCGCCTGGAGCGACTCGAGAACGATCTCCCGGTCTTTTTGGGAGGGACGGTGAAACAGGCCGATCGCCCCGTAGCGCCCCATCATCACGACTTCCCAGGTCGTGATGGGATAATGCGGGTCGACCAGCTTTTTTTGGGGGAGGTATCCGATCCGGGCCCGGTGATGACAGCGCAGCGCTTCACACGCGCAATCAAATATCTGCAGCGTTCCATGGACCGGAAGAATAAGCCCCAAGATTCCTTTCAAAAAGGTGGTCTTTCCGGAGCCGTTTGGGCCGATGACGCCGACAAACTCTCCCTCCATCAGGTCGAGCGTGATGTCTTCCAGCGCGATCCGATCGGGATAGGCGAAGGTGGCGTGGGAAAACTGAATGATCGGTTTCGAGGCCGGTTTGGCGGCCCGCTCGCTTTTTTGAGGGGCGTGATCGATCATGAAGAGGCCTCCAGCGCGGCGATCAGCGTTTCCGCGTTGTAACGAATCAGGTCGAGCGTATGTTCCGTTCCCGGAAGGGCCCCCGGCAAGGGGGAGAGGATCACGATTTTGGCGCCGGTTTCTTCAGCCAGGGTTTGGGGGACTTTCGGGTTCAATTGCGGTTCGGAAACGATCACCTTAATCTTCTCTTTCCGCATTTTTTTGATGAGCGCTCCCAACTGTTTGGCGGAGGGCTCGCTCCCGACCTGGGTTAAAATATTTCCTTTGATCACGAAGCCGAACCGGCGGGCGAAATAGGGCCACGCCGGATGATGCGTGATGATATTTCGATTTTTCAGCGCGCCGACCTTTTCCTTCATCTCCCTCTCGAGTTTTTCCAATTGGACGATATAGAGGGACTGATTCCGCAGATAATCGCTCTTATGCGCCGGATCGACCTTGATGAGGCCGTCGGTGATGTGCCGGACCATAATTTTAACATTTTGGGGGTCGAGCCAGATATGCGGGTTTCCCATCGTATGGCGTTCCTTAAACGCCTGGCCGCGGTCCGTCTTCTCTTTTTCCTCATGGAGTTGCTCCGAGCTGTCCCGGAGGAGCGGAACACCGTCAGAGGTGGTGACCATCGTCAAATCGGAACGGTTCGCATTTTCAATCAGCGAATGAACCCAAACCTCCAATCCGAGGCCGATCCGGATCAAGAGACGCGCCTTTTGGACCGCCAGGACGTCGCTCGGTTTCGGGGTGTAGGTATGTTCGCTTTCCATGCCGGTGATCAACGACTGGACCTTGACATAAGGGCCGCCGATCTGTTCGGTGAGATCTTTGAGAACGGGGAGGGTGGCGACGACGGGAACCGGTTCCGCCGCGGAAGAGAGCGCGCCGCGGCTCAAAATAAAGAGGACGGCGGCGCCAAAAAGGAAGAGGAGCGTTCGCCCCCGCATGGAGTCCCTTAGACAAAAGCGCATTTGGAATAAATAACATCAAAAAGAGGACAAGTCAAATTGATTTCATCTCTTCCTATTCTCCTTGACCTTTTCCGTCAAATTTTGTAGCCTTCCGGTTTGTGAAGGTCATCGGCTTAATATCCGGAACATCCTCGGACGGGGTGGACGCCGCCCTGGTCGACATCCGATCCAATCGGGGGGCAATCGCCCTCGATCTGGTCGCCTTTGATGTTTATCCTTATCCGAGATCGCTCCAGAAAAAATTGATCGACCTCGCCTCCGGATCTCCCCAGTCGGTGGCGGCGCTCTGCCATCTCAATTTTTACATCGGGGAGCGATTCGCGGACGCCGCGGTTCAAATCGCCGGGCGCGCCCGAATTCCCCTTTCGAAGATCGGATTGATCGGATCGCATGGGCAGACGGTCCACCATCTTCCGGTCCCCCGTCGCGAAGAGAAATGGTTGATCCGGTCGACCCTTCAGATCGGAGAGCCTTCGGTCATCGCGGAGCGGACCGGGGTGACGACGATCGCCGACTTCAGGCCGCGGGACATGGCCGCCGGCGGAGAGGGGGCCCCGCTGACCCCTTATTTCCACTACCTGCTCCTGAGCGACCGCCGCCGGTCGCGGGCCATCATCAACATCGGCGGGATCAGCAACGTGACCTATCTCAAAGCGGGGGGCAAGATCGAAGAGACCCTGGCTTTCGACATGGGGCCGGGAAACATGCTGATCGACGGCCTGGTCAGCGCGCTCACCGGCGCGCGCAAGCGGATCGACCGCCAGGGGAAGATGGCGCGGCAGGGGAAGATCAGTTCGGCTCTTTTATCCGAACGGATGAGACATCCTTTTATCTTGAAAGAGCCTCCCAAAAGCACCGGCCGGGAGGTCTTCGGGCGCCCCCTCGTCGGGGAGATCCTCCGCCGGGGAGAGGCGCTCGGCCTTCCTTCCAACGACCTCGTCGCGACCGCGACCGCTTTCACCGCGACCGCGATTTCCGAAAATATCCATCGATTTATTCTCAAGAGGGGGGCGCTGGACGAGGTGATCGTCGGGGGGGGCGGGGTCCACAATCCGGTCTTGATGGCGCAGCTCGCCGACGCGCTTTTCCCAATACCGGTCCGGACTTTCGAGGCGATAGGGCATCAGAGCCGCGCGATCGAGGCGATGACCTTCGCGCTGTTGGCCTACCAAACGTTTCACGGCCGCCCGACGAATATCCCGTCGGTGACCGGCGCGCGCCATCCGGTGGTGTTGGGGAAAATTGTTCCGGGGAGATCGGGATTTGTTAAACGTGAATCGTTAAACGTCAAAACCGAATAACGGATAACGGTTCACGAATAACGTTATTTTAACCCCCGAAGACCGCCCGATGGAGGCCGTCCCAGAAGGTTTTGCGGAGGGAGAGGGATCGCATCGCGCCGTCCCGGAGGCGCTTTTGGCCCTCTTCGGTTTCGACGTGGCGGGAGATCAGCTTGTTGAAGACGACCGC
>DATDON010000017.1:0-4406 GCA_035293225.1 Candidatus Manganitrophaceae bacterium | reverse complement strand
TGCGACGAAACTGCTGAGGCTTTCCGGGTCCACCCGTCCATCGCCGTGCGAGATCGTTTCCAACGCGATGTCATACACGCGGGGAAGCGCGACCGATGGGTCATCCGCCAGGCGGGGGAGTTCCCGGCTGTAACCTTTGGGTAAGTGTTTCTTGGCCGTGCGGATCTGCTCTTCGATCAGATAGAAGTTATCGACCAGCCATTCCTCGGCCGGTGTAATCCGGCGGTTCGCCGTGACCGCCGCCGTGAGCAGATTGCAGACATCGATCAGGACCCCTTCGTTCGCGGCCAGCCGCGTCAGAAGCTGGTCCGGACCGCGCCCCGGAGTCAACTGGTGCGAGGCCGCCAGGCTCTTACCGTGCTGCTCCATCTGATCGGCGCTGAACAACTCCGATCGCAGCGGCGCCTCTTCGTTGGGGTCCTTTTGTGAGGCGACGCTTCCGCGAAGGCGCGTCTTCAACTGGAGCAAATGCCCGAAGATCGTCGTGATGCTCACCTTCAATATTTAGGTCTCTTTCTCTGAAGCGCGGTCTTAACGATTCAGATTGCGATCAAGCCGGCGGTTTTTGGACCCCTCTTTGCGGGGACCAGGGTAACCGGGTTAGGCTGTCTGCTTCAGCAGAGGTTCGCAATCGTCCTATTGCTGTGGACCAGAAGGCGTCGCCGCCGGATTGCTGGAGAGATCTCCCGAAATGTGATGCGTAGAGGGTAGTACAGGCCGATGCAGGCCCAGGGCAGAGTCAGCATACCACGAAAGCAGGCTTGATGGCCACTTCATATGGAAACACGGTGTACGATGAGAAGGAAGAGAAGGAAGTGGCGCGCCTGGCAGGAATCGAACCTGCAACCCACAGCTTAGAAGGCTGTTGCTCTGTCCATTGAGCTACAGGCGCGGCTGGAAAAAGAACGTTAAACGTGATTCGTTATTCGTTAAACGGGAAGGGACACTCCTAAATTTTTACGTTTAACGATGAACGTTTAACGAATAACGGTTTCTCAATACCTGGTCGGGGTGAGAGGATTTGAACCTCCGACTCCCTGCTCCCAAAGCAGGTGCGCTACCAGGCTGCGCCACACCCCGAAATGTTCCTTAACCTTTTATTTTAAACTCTTTTCTTAAAATTTCCATCGCCGCGCGCACGGCCGGGCCGCGATGGCTCATTTTGTTCTTCTCCGAAGGGGGAAGCTCGGAGAATGTTTTATCGTAGGCGGGAAGAAAAAAGATCGGGTCATATCCGAACCCCTCTTCCCCCGATTCGGATCGTGCGATTCTCCCTTCGACCCCTCCTGTCACCACCTCCACCCTCCCCTCCGGGCTCGCCAGGGCGATCGTGCAGACAAACCGGGCGCCCCGCTTTTCATCCGGAACCTCTTTCAGAAGATCGAGGACCTTCTTTCGATTGTCGGCGTAGGTCGCCCCTTCACCGGCGAATCGCGCCGAATAGACCCCCGGCGCGCCGTTGAGGGCGTCGATCTCCAAACCGGAGTCGTCCCCCATGGCCCAAAGGCCGGTCGCTTTCGCCACCGTCACCGCCTTTTGAACGGCGTTTTCCCGATAGGCGCCGCCGGTCTCGGGGGGGAGCCTCACCGTCGGGAAATCAGCCAAGGTTTTAATCTCGATCGGCGCCCCTTCTTGAAGAATCGACGCGATCTCTTTCGCTTTGTTCCGGTTTTCGGTCGCCAACACCAACACCACTTACCTGAGCTCCCCCAACAATTTTCTTTGGCTCGTCACCAGCTTTTTAATCCCGCTCGTAGCAAGTCTGATCAGTTGATCGAGCTCCTTCTTATCGAACGGCGCCTGCTCGGCGGTCCCCTGGACCTCCACCATCTTCCCGCTCCCGGTCATCACCACATTCATATCGACCTCCGCCTTGGAATCCTCCGGGTAATTCAAATCCAAAAGGAGCTCTCCATTCACCTTGCCGACGCTGATCGCGGCGAGAAAATCCCGGACCGGGAGGGTCGAAATCTTTCCTCCCTTCTGAAGATAACGGAGCGCGTCGACCAGGGCGATGAACGAGCCGGTGATGGAGGCGGTCCGGGTGCCGCCGTCGGCCTGGATGACGTCGCAATCGATCCAGATCGTCCGCTCTCCCAGCGCGGTGGTGTCGGTCACGGCGCGGAGCGAGCGGCCGACCAACCGCTGAATCTCATGCGTCCTTCCGCCGATCTTCCCCCGCGCCGACTCCCGCGCGATCCGTTCCTGGGAAGACCGGGGGATCATGGCGTACTCCGCGGTGACCCATCCCTTCTTCTGGTCTCTCAAAAAAGGGGGGACTCGCTCCTCAACGGTCGCCGTGCAGATGACTTTCGTCTCCCCCATTTCGATCAAGGCCGAGCCCTCGGCGTACTTGATGAAATTCCGGGTGATCTTCAGCGGCCTCAGTTGATTCTTCTTCCTCCCATCGTGGCGCATTCCCCCTCCCAAATCGGTTTAAACGAAAAAAGCATTATAACGGGACTTCCGGAAAAGATCAACCGAAAGGAAGACGCGCCTTGGAATCTCTCCTTTATTTTGCTATAGTTTATCGATCTGATTGGAGAGGGGCTTGAACAAACCGATCATCGAAGTCGCCATCGCGATCATTTTCCATGAAGGGCGCTGTCTCATATCCCGACGGAGGGACGCGGTTCATCTTCCGGATCAATGGGAATTTCCCGGAGGAAAACGCCTCCCGGATGAGACGCTCGAAGAATGTCTTCTCCGGGAGATTGAAGAAGAGCTCGGCGTCACCATCAAAATTGACCGGGCCGCGCTTGAAATGGACCATGATTATCCCGACCGGAAGATTCTCCTTCATAGTTATCTCTGCCGGATGGTCTCGGGCGTTCCCAAACCGCTTGCGTCGCAAGAGGTGAAGTGGGTCTTGCCGGAAGAGCTCTCTTCCTACCCTTTCCCGGAGGCGAACCGTCCGCTTCTCGACGCCCTCGGCCCCGGAGGGGGGCTCCGTTGACAGCCTCAAGAGATCGTATCACTTTAAAACGGATGGAAACCGATCCGCAAACGACGGACCTATTGACGCAAAAAATCAAAGCGATCGCGTTGGGTCTCGGGTTTCATCGCGTCGGGATCACCTCGGCCGACGCGGTGGAGGAAGATGGGCGGCGTTTTTCCGCCTGGCTTGCGGACCGATTCGCCGGCGAGATGGCCTATCTTTATCAGGCGCCGGAGGAGCGCTCCGAGCCGAAGCGCCGGTTTCCCGACGCGAAGCGGGTCATCTCTCTGGCGCTCAATTATTATCAGGAGGGGGCTCCGCCGCCTGACGCCCCCTTGACCTTCAGGGAATGGTTTCCGGTAGAACGGAACACCATTTACGGAAAAGTCGCCCGGTACGCTTGGGGGGAAGACTATCACGCGATTATCGAAGAAAAGCTGGCGTCTCTCATGGATGAAATCCGCCGTCTCGGCGGCCGTTGCTGGAAGGGATATGTCGATCATGGCCCGCTTCTGGAGCGGGCCTTCGCCCAGCGGGCGGGGGTGGGGTTTATCGGGAAAAATACCAACTTGATCACCCCCGATTACGGCTCCTGGGTCTTCCTGGCCGAGGTGGTGACCGACCTCTCCCTGATCGAAGACGCTCCGGCGGCCTCCCAATGCGGATCATGCCGGATCTGTATCGAGGCGTGTCCTACCGGCGCGTTGACCGAGCCTTACCGGCTCGACGCCCGCAAATGCCTCTCTTATCTGACGATCGAAAACAAAGGCCCCATCCCGGAGACGTTTTTATCCCGGATGGAAGGGTGGATTTTCGGCTGCGATATTTGCCAGGAGGTCTGCCCCTTCAACCGCCGCCCCGTCGCGACCGATGAGCCGCGGCTCTCCCCAGAGCGCGGGGCGGGCCGATCCCTTTCCGTCCAAGAGGTCGCGTCGATCTCCGATAACCGGACCTTCCAGGAACGGTTCGGGCGAACCCCCCTTTCACGGGCCAAGCGCTCCGGTCTGATCCGAAACGCCCGGGCGCTCGAAAAATCAGGGGAGGAGGGTCATTGAAACGATACCGCGCCCTTTTGTTCGACCTTTGCGACACCGTCATGCCTTTCCGGAATGACCGGGCGCCGCTCGCCCGAATACGGGACAAAGAGGTTCGGACGACGACCCCCCTCCTCTACGCCTGCTTCAAAGAATATAACGGCCACGTGCCGTATGAAGCGTTTCACGATCACTTCGTCGAGGCGACCGAAAATATCGCGGCGGTCCGCGCCGTCCGGGGAGAGGAGATTTCTTCCTCCGTCCGATTCGACCTCCTTCTCGACCGGCTGGGGGCGCCGCTCGGCGGGGGCCGGGATGAACTTCACCGGCGGTTGGGCCGGGGTCGGGGTCTGGGTGAGAAGGGCGGCGAGGAGGAGCGCCGCGACCATAAAAACAATCTCGGCTCCCACCAAGCGGATAAAACATCTTTGAAT
>DATDON010000016.1:0-2166 GCA_035293225.1 Candidatus Manganitrophaceae bacterium | reverse complement strand
CCCTTGCGCACCTTGATTTCGAAACGAATGTGATTACGATATCCGGGCGTTACGAAATCACGGGCGGGACCGGACGGTTCGAGGACGCCAAAGGCGAGGGCGATATAACTGCCACCGGGAGCCTGCTGCCGCCTTTTGAAGTCTCGGGCGGCCTTTTCGGGCGGATCTCCTACTGACGGAGTGAAATAAGAGAGACAGATACTATTTACCTTCTTTTCTTTGCGCCGAAGCATGTCAATTTGCCAGGGAAAAAGTGTCTGTCCCTATTTATCCTAATGCTTTGTCCCTATTTATCCTAATGCTTGGGAAAAGGAGATCGAAATCGCCTCATCGATCGCCATGTTCATTGCGGCTGAATAGGCCGGATGACAAATCATCCTCCAGGCCGGTTTTGGATTCAATATCTCCTCGAGTGAATGGTTTTACAAGATGGAGTTTAGGGAACGCGGCTTCAAAGGTCAAGAGTCGTTCATGAGGACTTTCCATTGTCGATGATGACGCCCCCCCTCTTCTGAGGGATTGATCTCTAGATCAAAATAGGGTATACCAAGGCAAGATTCGGCCGGTATTCCGCCTCGGTTTCCTGAAAGACCGACCTCGGCGATGTCAATTGTGTTTCGGGACAATGGATGATCTAAGATGAAGCAAAAGCCTTTTTATCCGTCCAAGATCAGCCCTCCTTCGCTCTCGGCGGTGTTTCCCCGCGAGCGGTTGTACCGCCTTTTCGACCCCCTGGGGAATCGTCGGGCGATCTGGGTGATCGGCCCCCCCGGCGCCGGAAAGACCACACTGGTATCGGGCTACCTGGAATCGAGAAAGGTCGATGGGATATGGTATCAAGTGGACGGGGGCGACGCCGACCCGGCCTCTTTTTTCTATTATCTGGGATTGGCGGCGAAGCAGGCTGCGCCCCGGATTCGGCGGCCCTTGCCCCTTCTGACCCCCGAGCATCTTCCCGGCGTCGTTGTCTTTTCCCAACGGTATTTTGAGGCGTTGAGCGCGCGATTTTCCCGTCCGTTTGTTCTGGTGTTCGACAATTATCAAGAGGTTTCGGTCGACGCGCCTCTGCACGAGGCGCTCCGAGAGGGTTTGAAGCGGATTCCGGAAAGGGGGCGCGCGATCGTGGTCAGCCGCGCCCTCCCCCCCTCTTGCTTCGCTTCTCTTCAGGCGAATGGGGAGATGGCGGTGATCGGGTGGGAGGAGTTGCGGTTTACCGAGCCCGAGACGCGGGGAATGATCGCCCTCCGGGAGTCGCGAACGATTTCGGCGGGGGAGGTCCGGTCGCTGAAGGAAAAGACCGACGGCTGGGCGGCCGGGATCGTGATGATGTGGGAGTGGGCAAAGGCCAAAAAATCGGAGCTGAAAGAGTTGCCGGGGAACTTGTCGGAGTCGGTATTCGACTATTTCGCCGGAGAGATTTTTGACAAACTCGACCCGAATGTTCAGGGAGCGCTTCTTCAGACCGCGCTCCTCTCCCGGATGACGGCTCGGATGGCCGAAAAGCTGACCGGATCACGGATGATCGAATCGATCCTCGCCGAATGGAGCCGGTCCCATTTCTTTGTCGATGAGCGGGCGGGCGAGGGGCGGGTCTATGAGTATCACGCCCTTTTTCGCGAGTTTCTCCTGGCGCGGGGGAAAAACCGATTGAGCCCCGGGACATTGAACCAAATTCAACATCGCGCGGCCACGATTTTGGAGGGGACGGGGCGCCTCGAAGACGCGGTGGACCTTTATCAAGAAGCGGGGGACTGGTCGGCGGTGGAGCGGGTTGTTTTGAGAGAGGCCCCCACGTTTATCGCCCAGGGGCGCAATCAGACCCTGGAGGGATGGATCGGACGATTGCCGAAGGCGATCACCGATGCGAACCCCTGGCTGCTTTATTGGTCGGGGGTCTGCCGTTTGCCGTTTAATACGCGAGACAGCCAAGCGCGCTTAAAGGAGGCATTTCGAATCTTTGACGAAAAGGGGGACGCGCTCGGTCTATTTCTGGCCTGGTCGAAAATCGTGGAAGCGATCGGGCACGAGCTGAGCGATATAAAGCGGTTGGATGAATGGATCCCGCGCCTGGAAGCGCTTCGGAGGGAATATCCGACATATCCTTCGGTTCAGATCGAGCGCCAGGTCGCCTCCCAAATGTTCATGGCGCTTGCGTTGCGACAACCT
>DATDON010000015.1:0-12466 GCA_035293225.1 Candidatus Manganitrophaceae bacterium | reverse complement strand
GATATGGAAAGGGCGCTTTCCCCGAGTCCGAAAAGGCGGCGATGGAAACGATCGCTCTTCCGATCTATCCGGAGCTGACTCCTGATCAAAAAGGGGTTGTGGTTGAGCAAATCAAACGCTTTTTATTGTCTTGACATCATCTTTCTTCTCCTTTACAATAAATCAGATTTTTTTGCCCCAAGGGTAATTTGACGTATCATGTTGGAAAATATAACAAAAAAGCTTGATGCGGCCCTGAAAAATGTCCGCGGAAGAGGGTTGCTGACTCAAGAAAATATTGACGAGGCGCTGAAAGAGGTCCGGCTCGCCCTGTTGGAAGCCGATGTCCACTTTAAGGTCGTCAAGTCGTTTATTGAAGCCGTGCGGGCGAAGGCGGTTGGGAAGGAAGTCTTAGAGAGCCTGACCCCCGGGCAACAGATCATCAAAATCGTCTGGGAGGAGCTTTCAAGGCTCATGGGGGAAAAAGGGGTCGGCATTCCCCTCGCCTCCGCCCTTCCCACGGTGGTGATGCTGGTCGGTTTGCAGGGGTCCGGAAAAACGACCACCGCCGGAAAATTAGCGAGGTTTTACAAGAAGGAGGGAAGGCGGGTCTTGCTGGTCGCCGCCGATTTGCAGCGGCCGGCGGCGGTGGACCAGTTGCAAACCCTCGGGAAAAATTTAGAAATACCTGTGGCGGCGCCTGAATCCGAAAAAGATGCGGCGACATTGATCGAGAGAGCGGTCGCCCGCGGACGAAGCGAGGGTTTTGATCTGGTGATCGTCGATACCGCCGGCCGCTTTCAAATCGATGAGCCCCTTATGGAGGAATTGGTTCAGATCAAGTCGAAGACGCCCCCCAATGAAATATTATTGGTCGCGGACGCGATGACCGGCCAGACGGCGGTCAATGTCGCCGAGGTCTTCCACAAGAGGCTGGGGATCACCGGCATTATTTTGACCAAGACGGAAGGGGATGCGCGGGGCGGCGCGATTTTATCGATTCGATCGATGACCGGGGCGCCGGTCAAATTCATCGGAACCGGTGAAAAATTGGACGCTTTTGAACCGTTTTATCCGGACCGAATGGCTTCTCGCATTCTTGGAATGGGCGATGTCCTCTCCTTGATCGAGTTGGCGGAGCGAAACTACTCTAAAGAACAGGCCCAAATCCTGGATGAAAAAATCAGGAAGGAGCAGTTCACATTAGAAGATTTCAGTCAGCAACTGAAGCAGCTGAAGAAAATGGGGAGTCTTGAAAAAATCTTGGAGATGATCCCGGGGGTTAAAAATCTCAAGGCGCTTCCGGACTCGGACCAGATGGAAAAAGAGATGAAGCATGTGGAAGCGATCATCTCCTCCATGACTCTCAGGGAGAGGCGGGATCCGAATGTTATTAACGGGAGCCGTCGAAAGCGGATTTCAAAAGGAAGCGGCGCGTCCGTCCAAGAGGTCAACCGCCTTCTGAAACAGTTCTATCAAGCTAAAAAGATGATGAAGCGTTTATCAGGCGGGAGAATGAAAGGTTTTGGGAAAATGTTATCTTCGTTTTAGGGTATAATGAATAGTATGGCGATTCTTTATTTCCGCCCTTGACGGGCATGGGAGATGAAGAATAGTTTCTTTTAATCACCGGCCGATCGGCCTTAACTTAAATAGAAAAGGGGTGGTTTGTGGCGGTTAAAATCAGATTGACCAGGTTAGGAAGACATAAGAGGCCGTTCTATCGGATCGTTGTGGCGGATTCAAATTCGCCCAGAGACGGAAAGTTTATCGACATTTTAGGAACATACGATCCCTTGGCCACACCGGCCGCGACGAAAGTCCAGGAGGAGAAGGCGATCGGTTGGCTCAAACAAGGGGCTGAAGTCTCCGAAACGGTAAAAAGTATTTTTGCGAAAGCGCAATTATTTAAAAAAGCGAAGGAAGCGAACGCGAAATAGACAGAGGTGATGGGAAGGGCGCATGATGGGGGCTCTCCTGCAAGTTCCTGTCTCGACTGGGCTGCTAACGGAGGTAGCGCTGATGAAAGAGCTGATTGAGTATATTGCAAAATCGCTTGTCGATCGGCCTGAGAGTGTTTCGGTGAAAGAAACGGAAGGGGAAAAAACCACCATTATCGAGTTGAGGGTCGCTCAGGAAGATTTGGGGAAAGTCATCGGCAAGCAAGGAAGGACGGCGAGGTCGATGCGGACGATCCTGAACGCCGCCGGCACCAAGATAGGGAAGCGTTGCGTCTTGGAGATTTTAGAGTAAGTTGGATAGAAGTTTCCTGACAATCGGAGAGATATTAAAACCGGTGGGGCTTCGCGGAGAGATGAAAGTTTCTCCCCTGACCGATTTCCCGGAGAGGTTTAACAATCTTCGAGAGGTGAGGATCCAAACAAAAAAGGGCCTCTCCTCCTATGAAATCGAGCGGGCGAGCTATCGCAATCCTTTTGTTTATATTTCCCTGAAAGGCCTTTCTTCTTCGGAGGAAGCCCGCTCTTTGGCCGGGGGGTTGATTCAAATACCGGAAGAAGATCGGATCGCCCTTCCCGAAGGGAGCTATTATCAATTTGAAATAAAGGGATTGGACGTCTATCTGGAAGGGGGAAGGTTTCTGGGCAAGGTAACGGATATCCTCCGGACGGGGGCAAATGACGTTTATGTGGTGGGGCAAGGCGAAAAGGAATATCTCATCCCGGCCCTTCGGTCGGTGGTCAAGGAGATCAATCTTTCTGAAAAGCGGATGACCCTCCATCCGATGGAAGGTTTACTCGAATGAAATGTGATGTGATTACGCTCTTTCCCGGCATGGTGGCCCCTGCGCTTCAGCAGAGCATATTGAAGCGGGCGCAGGAGCGGGGTCTGCTGGAGGTCCGTGTTCACCAGCTCCGGGATTTTACGACGGACAAGCATCATGTGACGGATGACGCGCCTTACGGCGGGGGGCCCGGCATGGTTTTAAAGGCGGGCCCGATTTGCGCCGCTCTGGAAAAAATCCGGGGTGAAAGAGGAGAAACCAGGATTATCCTCACCTCTCCCCAAGGAGCGGTTTTTAATCAAAAGATGGCCCACTCGTTCTCAAGAGAAGATCGGAGTCTGGTATTTATTTGCGGGCATTACGAGGGGATCGATGAACGGGTGAAGCAAGGGGTGGCGTTGGAGGAGGTCTCCGTCGGAGATTATATCTTGACGGGGGGAGAGTTGGCGGCGCTTTTGATGATCGACGCGTCGGCCAGACTCGTTCCGGGTGTTTTGGGGAAGCCGGCTTCCATCGAGGAAGAATCGTTTTCATCTTCCTTTTTAGAATACCCCCACTATACCCGGCCGGCCGATTGGAGAGGGATGAAAGTCCCTGAGATTCTTGTTTCAGGCAATCATGAGGCGGTTCGCGCTTGGAGAAGAGAACAAGCCCTTCTGAACACACTTCAAAAAAGGCCGGATTTAATCGCCGATCCTTCTTTGACCGAACAAAAAGGGAATAAGATCGCCTGACTTATTATGAGGCGGTCGACGCCGCGTCAAAAATCGTGTTGTTTTCGTCCTCTTCCCAAGAGAGGATTCATTAGAATTCAAGAAGAATAAAGGAGAGCTCATTCAATGGATCGGTTAGAGCGGTTCGAAAAGAGTCTTTTAAAGCAAGAGATCCCTCAAGTCACGATCGGAGACACCGTGAGGGTCCACGTTCGGATTATTGAAGGGGAAAAGGAACGGATTCAGGTTTACGAAGGGGTTGTGATTCGAAAAAAAGGGACACGAAACCGTGAAACATTCACGGTTCGGAAGGTCTCATACGGCGTCGGGGTGGAAAGGATTTTCCCGATGCACTCTCCTTTCATTAATCAGGTGGAGGTGGTTCGGGGGGGAAAGGTTCAGAGGGCCAAACTTTACTATCTCCGCGAACGAACCGGACGCGGAACACGTATTGCGGAGAAAGAGAGGGCGGCTCCGGCGGAGCCGAAAGCGGCTCCCGCTCCGGAAGAGGCGCAACCTGTTCCAGTGAAATAACGGGGCGAGTGGGGAGGTCTAAGAAATGGTCTCTCCGACATCGAGTGTCCCATCCTCCGACGCCGAAGAACAGCGCCGTTTGCTTGAGATGAGTTTGTTTGAAAGGTCGCTCTCTTCGTTCGGCTATCGATATATCTGTGGGATTGATGAGGCCGGGCGAGGGCCCCTCGCCGGGCCGGTCGTCGCCGCCGCCGTTATTTTACCATCCGGGCTCTTGATCCCAGGGGTTCGGGATTCAAAGCTCCTTGCCTCCCGTCAGCGTGAGATCCTCTTCGAGTTGATTGCCCGCGAAGCGATTTCCATCGGCGTCGGCGCCGTTGATAATCACACCATTGATGAGATCAACATTTTGCAGGCCACCCTTCTGGCGATGAAAAGGGCGGTGGCGTGCCTTCCCCTCGAACCCGATTATCTATTGATCGACGCGCTTACGCTTCCGGGGTTCCCGAGGGGCCAAAAAGGGATTATTCACGGAGACAATCTTTGCATGACGATTGCGGCCGCTTCCATTGTGGCGAAGGTGATGCGGGATCGTTTGATGGACCGATATCATCAAGAATTTCCTCAGTATCAATTTAACGCGCACAAAGGATATGGGACGCGCGCGCATTTGCAAAAAATCAAGGAATTCGGCCCCTCCCCCCTTCACCGCAAGACTTTCCGGGGGGTGTCGCCGTGACCGGCGCCGAGGGAGAAGAGATCGCCGCGGCGTTTTTGCTGAAGCGGGGCTATCGAATTTTGGAAAGGAATTACCGAACGGCCTTGGGGGAGCTGGACATCATCGCGAAAGAGGGGAAAACGCTGGTTTTTGTCGAGGTGAAAGCCAGATCCGGGGATTATTTCGGGGCCCCTCAATTTGCGGTTGATTTTAGAAAACAGGCCAAGATGAGCCGTGTCGCCCTCGCTTATTTGAGTCGAAAGAAACTCCTTCCGTGCGCTTGCCGTTTCGATGTGGTCGGTGTTTTGAAAAGTCCTCAGGGGACGCGGGTCGAGCTTTTCCAAAACGCGTTTGACGTGATAGAATCCAGGGCGGGATGTTAAGCGGAATCAACACAGATATTCAATACAAGGGAGAAGTGTATCACATCCAAACGGAAGATGGAGGCCCGGTCAATCCGATCATCACGACCATTTTGTTTAAAGGCGGCGCTATTTTCTCCTCTAAAAAAACCAATTACGCCGACATCATTCAGGCGGATTCCTATCAGGAAGCCGTCAGGGAAATGATGAAGGAACAGCATAAAAATATGGTCCGCGATCTCGCCGCAGGGAAGTTTGAACGCCCCTCCGAGCCCGGGGAAGAAACGAAAGGGTCGCCCTCTCCGTCTGATCAGCCTGAATCTTCGAGGAAAAAAAGCTTAGACGATCTCATTTTGGATTATCTTTCTGAAAAGAAAGAGACCCTCGATTAATTTTGAACACGCGCAGCGAGCGCAATGCCCGTTCTTCTCGGGCGGGGTGAGCGAGCGGATCATAATAAAAAGATTTTTCTTCCTCTCGGGTCGAAGAATCCTCGTCCCTCCGGGGCGGGGTTCTTCAAAGGTCCGCGCGCCTCTTCTTTAAACACCCGCATGATTTTTTGGGTTTGATTCAGGACGGAAGATGATCCAGCTGTTTCACGTTTATAAATATTACGGCAAAGATCATCCCGCCTTGGAGGACATCAATCTAAAAGTCGAAAAAGGAGAATTCGTTTTTGTCGTCGGCTCCAGCGGCGCGGGAAAATCGACTTTGTTGAAGCTGATCTTCTGCGAAGAGCGGGCGGAACAGGGACAGATTCTGATCGGCGGAAAAAATATCTCACGGCTGAAGGAAGGGCAAATCCCCTATCTTCGGCGGAACATCGGTTTTATTTTTCAGGATTTCAAATTAATTCAACGGAAGACGGTTTATGAAAATATCGCTCTCCCCTTGGAGATGGTGGGCGCTTCAAGGGTGGATATCAAACGCCGCGTTCATGAGGTGTTGAAGATGGTGCAGTTGGAGAGCCGCCGGGATCAATTCCCCGTTTATCTTTCAGGGGGAGAGCAGCAGCGTGTCGCCATTGCGCGCGCTTTGGTCAACCGCCCCGCTCTCCTGTTGGCCGACGAGCCGACCGGGAACTTGGATGAAAGCCTCTCGCTCGACATCATCGATCTCTTAAAAAACATCCATACGACAGGAACGACCGTCGTCGTCGCGACCCACCAGCGTAATATATTATCCAAAACGTTGAGGCGGACCGTCGTCTTGCAGAGGGGGAAAATCGCCTCGGATGGGATGGGATAACATCGGGCATGGGGCAGTTCATCTACTTCTTCAAGACCGCTTTGGAGAACATTCAGATCAACCGGGTGATGACCTTGCTTTCGCTTGTCTCATTAAGCCTGACGTTGACCCTATTTGGTCTTTTCCTACTTTTCTATTATAATGTACAGATCGTTTTGGAGACGATGCGGGAAGACGTTCAATTCAGCGTTTATTTAAGCGACGCGGCCGAGAAGGAGGCGATTGAACAAATCCGAAACAAACTATCCGAGCAGGAAGGGGTCTTATCTTTTCATTATATCTCCAAGGAAGAGGCGCTTGAACTCTTTCAAAAGGAATTTCACGACGAGGCGTTGATTAAAAGTTTGGGCGCGAATCCGCTCCCGGCCTCTTTTGAGGTGAAGGTGAAAGCCTCGCATCAAGACCCTCAAAAGCTGGCGATGATCGTCGATCGCTTCCGTGCGCTTCCGGGCGTCGAAGAGGCGCAATACGGATCGGAGTGGCTTCAAAATCTAACCGCCTTTTTGAAAATTTTAAAGATGGTGGGGCTTGGAATGGGCGCCCTCTTGGCCACTGCGGTGGTCACGATCATCGCCAATACGGCGCGTCTTCATTTCTATAACCGGAAAGATGAGATCGAAATCATGAAATTGATCGGCGCGACCCCCGGTTTTATCAAGATTCCCTTTTTCCTGGAAGGATCGTTGATGGGAATTTTAAGCGGCGCTTTTTCCGTTTTGACCCTGTTCGTCATTTTTAATTTTTATCATGGGCGTCTTCAATCCGTCGGAGGGATGATCGGAGGCGTTCTGAATTTACATTTTCTCCCGGCGCAATCGCTTTCGCTGATCGTTCTCGGGGGGGGCGTTTTAGGTTGGATAGGGAGTTTTATTTCGCTTGCCACTTTGCTGAGGCTTCGTCTTCCGAACGATGGTAAAAGGCGGCGTTAACAACCAGATTTTGGCGTTCACGCTCCTTTTGGGTATTTTATTGTCCGCGCGCCCTCTCGCCGCCGCGCCGAGATCCTCCGCCTTGAATGAAGAGATTCAAAAGGAGAAAAGGGGGTTAGAAAAATTAAGAGACGAGATCGAGGGAAAACGGGAAAAGAGCATCCTCATCAAAAAACGGGAGGGTTCCATTCTCTCCGATTTGGAGCGGATGGATGACCGCCTTCGGGAGCTTCGAAAAGAAGCGGCGTTCATCGAACCGGAAATCAAGGCGAAAGATAAAGAGATGGAATATCTCTCGGGTGAAATTAAAGAGCTGACCCAAGAAATTAATGAAAAGCGGGCGATTATCTCGGGACGGCTTCGCTCCCTTTACCAAGAAAGGAGAGGCGGGTCTCTTAAAATATTATTCGCCTCTCAGGATTATCCCGATTTTATTCGGCGGCTCCACTATCTCCAGACGATCGCCAGAAAAGAGGGAGAGTTGCTGGCGCTTTTTAAAGAAAAACAACTTCAACTGGAGGAGAAAAAGAGCCGGTTGGGGCCCGCCAAAGAGCAATTGGTCCACGATAAAGAGGCCCTCGCTCAAAAATTGGCCGAGATCCGGGCTGAGAAGAGGAAAAAGGACCAGCTCTTGGCCAAAGTTCAAGATGAGAAGAGCTTTTATGAAAAGGCGTTGGCAGAGCTGGACGAAGCGTCGCTGCAGCTGCAAACCGTCATTAAGAAGTTGGAGGAAGAGCAAAAACGATTGAAACAGCCCCCCTCCGGAAAGTTTTCGAAGGAGCGGGGGCGCCTCGGCTGGCCGAATGACGGCGAAGTGGTCGCGCTCTTCGGACGCCAAAAGCACCCCAAGTTCGACGCCTATATATACCGTAAGGGGATTGAGATTAGCCCCTCCAAAGGGGAAACGGTTCGCGCCGTTTTCGACGGGGTCGTGATTTACGCCAGCGGGTTCCGCGGTTACGGGGTGGTCATCATTATCGATCACGGCGAGAATTATTATTCGATTTACGCCCATCTCGCCAAATTGCTCGTTTCCGTCGGCGCAAAAGCGGGAAAAAACACCCCGATCGGGGAGGTGGGAGAGACGGGGCTCTCCCAGGGAAATCACCTTTATTTTGAAATTCGACATCAAGGAGAGCCGATGGATCCTCTCGTCTGGCTTCAAAGAAGGCGGTAACGCCGAACGACAAGGGCCAGAATCGGAGGCCGGGGATCGGAAGAGAGGAGCCCCTAGCCCTCTGGCGCCTGACTTTTAGGAGGTATCAAAAGATGAATTTGAACAAGCGGGCCCAAACGACCCTCTTTTTTGTGATCATACTTTGTTTTTTCGGTATGAGCGTTTTGGTAGGGAGGGGTTTGCAAAATAAAGTCTCAGCGGAAACCGACAGCTATGAGGATTTGAAGGTTTTCACGGAAGTCCTCTCCACTTTGCAAAAAAATTACGTGGAGCCCGTCAAGAGCAAAGAGTTGGTCTACGGAGCGATCAAGGGGATGTTGAATACCTTAGACGCCCATTCCGCCTTTATGTCGCCTGAACTTTATAAAGAGATGCAGATCGACACCAAGGGGGAATTCGGCGGCCTGGGACTCCAAATCGGAACCAAGGAGAACAAGCTGATCGTGATCGCGCCGATCGAAGGAACGCCGGCGGACCTGGCGGGGATCAAGCCGGGGGACATCATTTTGAAGGTGGACGATTACGTTTTGACGAAGGAGACGAGCCTGATGGACGCGGTCAATAAAATGCGCGGGGCGAAGGGGACGAAGGTCACCCTGACCATCCAGCGCGACCCAGCGCCCGTCCCGATGGTGTTTGATCTGGTCCGGGAAATCATTCGGATCCAAAGCGTCAAGTGGAAAGTCTTGGAGCCGGGGATCGGCTATGTCCGGCTGACGCAATTTCAAGAGCAGACCGCCGACGATCTGATCCAAGCGCTCTCGAAATTGCGGGAAGAAAAAATTCACTCGCTTATTCTTGATTTAAGGAATAATCCGGGAGGCCTGCTCACCTCCGCCATCGAGGTTTCCGAGCAATTTCTCGAAAGCGGAAAGCCGATCGTTTCGATCAAGGGAAGAGACGGAAAAAAAGACGAGTATGTCGCCGGCCGCGCCCAGACGCTTCAAGATATGCCGATGATCGTACTGGTCAATGAGGGGAGCGCCAGCGCTTCTGAAATCGTATCGGGCGCCTTGCAGGATTGGGGGCGCGCGGTCGTTTTAGGGACTCAGACGTTCGGCAAGGGATCGGTCCAGACCATTCTTCCTCTGTCCGACGGCTCCGCCCTCCGTCTGACCACCGCGAAATATTACACCCCCAAAGGGCGTTCCATTCAAAACACCGGCATTGATCCGGACATCATCGTGAAGCCGGTCAAAACCAAGGAGATGAAAATTACGCGGGAAAAAGACCTGGATCGGCATCTGAAGAACGAATTGCGGCCTGAGGCTGAAAAAGCCGATCCGATCGCCTCTTTTCCTCCGGATGAAGAGGCGGAATTCGCCCCTTCCCCCAAAGAAAAGGAGGAAGACATTCAGTTGCAGAAGGCGGTCGATCTCCTTAAAAGTTGGAGAATTTTTAAGGACTTGACCCCTAAACTCGCGGCGCAGCAAAAAGTGGGTTAAGGGAGGATATTACGACAAAATAAAATTTGGACTTGATTTTACCCTTTGGGTTGGTGTATATCTTATTAGCACTCTAGATGAGAGAGTGCTAAAACAAATCTCTTGTATGGAATCACGACCCAACCGGATCATTGCAACTGGATAATTGAAGGAGGAAAACATGTCGCAAGCGACAAAGACAGCCGTCAAGTTTAAACCTCTCAAGGAGAGAGTGTTTGTCAGCTATTCCGGAGAGCTTGAAAAGACCACAGGCGGGATTTATATACCGGACGCGGCCAAAGAAAAGCCGCAAAAAGGAAGAATAGAGGCGATCGGCGCCGAAGTGAAAAGTGTAAAAGTGGGTGACACGATCCTCTTTGATAAGTACTCCGGCAGCAAGATCACCTTCGAAAATACGGAGTATCTTATTTTGAAGGAAGAAGACATTTTAGGGATTATCGAATAAACACGATTGAAAAGTTAAAGGAGAGAACAGATGCCAAAGCAGATGATCTTCAGCGATGAGGCCCGTTCGGCCATTTTAAGAGGGGTCAATCAACTCAGCAACGCGGTGAAAGCGACCCTGGGGCCGAAGGGACGCAATGCGGTAATCGAGAAAAAATTCGGCGCGCCGACCATCACCAAAGACGGCGTGACGGTCGCCAAAGAAATAGAACTGAAGGACCCCTATGAGAACATGGGGGCGCAATTGGTTAAGGAAGTCGCCAGCAAGACTTCGGATGTCGCCGGGGATGGAACCACCACGGCGACCGTTTTGGCCCAGGCCATTTTCAGGGAAGGGGTTAAAAACCTCTCCGCCGGCGCGAACGCCATGGAGTTGAAGAGAGGGATCGACAAAGCGGTGGAGGTGGTGATCGAAGAGTTGAAGAAGATTTCCAAGCCTTGCCAGACGAAAAAAGAGATCGCCCAAATCGGAACCATTTCCGCCAATAACGACAGAACCATCGGCGATCTGATCGCGGAGGCGATGGAAAAGGTCGGCAAGGACGGGGTCATCACGGTCGAAGAAGCGAAAAGCATGTCGACCTCCCTCGACGTGGTGGAGGGGATGCAATTTGATCGCGGCTACATCTCTCCTTATTTTGTGACCGATTCCGAAAGGATGGAAGTCTCCCTGGAGGACGCCATGATCCTCATCAACGAGAAGAAGGTATCGACGATGAAAGATCTTCTTCCGGTGCTGGAACAGGTCGCGAAGATGGGACGGCCGCTCTTGATCATCGCTGAAGACATCGAGGGAGAGGCGCTGGCCACCCTGGTCGTCAACAAACTTCGCGGGACCCTTCAGGTCGCGGCGGTGAAAGCCCCCGGCTTCGGGGATCGGAGAAAAGCGATGCTCGAAGACATCGGGATTTTGACCGGCGGTCAGGTGATCTCGGAAGACCTCGGTCTGAGGCTTGAGAACGTGAAGGTTTCAGATCTCGGCCGCGCGAAGCGGATTACCATCGACAAGGACAACACCACCATCGTGGAAGGGGCCGGCGATTCGCACAAAATTCAGGGTCGCGTGAAGCAGATCAAGGCCCAAATCGAGGAGACCACCTCCGACTATGACCGGGAGAAGCTGCAAGAGCGCCTGGCGAAGATCGTCGGCGGTGTCGCCGTCATCAACGTCGGGGCGGTGACCGAGACGGAGATGAAGGAGAAAAAGGCCAGGGTCGAGGACGCCCTCCACGCCACCAAAGCGGCCGTTGAGGAGGGTATTGTTCCGGGGGGAGGGGTTGCGCTCCTTCGGTGCCTTTCCGCCCTTGATAAGGTCAAAGCAGAAGCAGATCAGAAAATCGGCGTGGACATCGTCCGCCGCGCCCTGGAGGAGCCGATCCGGCAGATCTCCGAGAACGCCGGCGTGGAAGGTTCCATCGTCGTCGAGCGGGTCAAGAAAGAAAAGGGCTCTGTCGGCTTCGACGCCGCCACGGAAACCTATGTCGACCTGGTCGAAGCGGGAATCATTGATCCGACCAAAGTGACCCGGACGGCGCTTCAAAACGCCGCCAGCGTCGCGGCATTGATGTTGACGACCGAAGTGATGGTCGCCGATATCCCTGAAGAAAAACAGAGGATGCCCGCGATGCCGGGAGGCGGGGGCATGGGAGACATGTATTAGTCGGGCGCCGGGGCGCGGGCGCCGCGCCCCGGCGACGTTTCTTCGTGAAAAGAAAGTCGAATGGAGGAAAAGCCCCTCACGGGATGGATGACCGGGGGGCTTTTCTATTCTTATTCGTTGACTTCATAGCCGAATTTCTATAAAATGGCTTTTGATCGTTTTTAGAAAGGGGGGGAAATGGGAAATACGGTCCAAGTGACAAGTCAAACATGGGAAAAAGAGGTCTTGAAATCTTCCGACGCTGTGATGGTCGATTTTTGGGCGGCTTGGTGCGGTCCTTGTCGGATGATCGCCCCCACGATTGAAGAGCTTGCGGATGAATACGCCGGGAAGCTGAAGGTTTGCAAACTGAATACCGATGAGAATCCCGATGTGGCGGGACGATATCAAATTATGGGTATTCCCACCCTTCTTTTTTTCAAAGATGGAAAATTGGTCGATAAAATCGTCGGCGCCGCTTCTAAAAAACAATTCAAAGATAAAATTGACTCCCTCCTTGCCAAATAAGGGACCGATCAGCCGGGCCTCCTGAACGGAGGGAGGCCGATTATTTCATTTGCGGCCTATTCATGTT
>DATDON010000014.1:0-6403 GCA_035293225.1 Candidatus Manganitrophaceae bacterium | reverse complement strand
AACAAACCAAATACAGAAGATCGGGCGCCCACGGGGGGGGCGCCCCTACGATGTCATTACCGGATCTGGTCCATCGGTTTAAATCATTGACCACAACCCGATATCGGCGCGGTGTTGTTCAATCTGCTTGGCCGCCCTTTGTCGGTAAATTATGGCAGCGCAATTACTACGAACATGTGATTCGCAATGAATACGAATTGACCCGCGTCCGTCAATACATCCGGGACAATCCGTTGAACTGGGAAATCGACGAGGAAAACCCCGACAGGCGAACAACATCCATATCCTCCCCGTCGTTTCAACCAACATAGGGGCAGGCCCCCGGCGCCTGCCCTGACAACGAAACAAACCAATTACAAGAGAACGGGCGCCCACAGGGGGACGCCCCTACTAGATTGAATTCTAGCTATAATTATGCTATGCTTCAAACCAGGTGGGAAATGCCTTACCGAATTGAGTTCACGCGAAGCGCAAAAGATGATTTACGCCTTTTGCGCAAAACCGATCAGGTGAAAGTTCTTGATCATATTGAGCGCCATCTTACTTATGAGCCCAGACGTCAGAGTCAAAGTCGCATCAAACAACTGCGCGCAAAAACATTTCCACCCTGTCGATTACGCGTCGATCCGTTCCGGGTCTACTACGATGTGGACGAACCGAACCGGCTGGTCATTGTTTATGGAATTGTGTCTAAAGATCGGTCTCAGGCATGGCTTGAACGATCCACGCATGGATATAAAGAAGGAGAAGAATCATGAAGATCGTCCCTTTGAATGAGGTTAAAAATCGGCTTTCCGAATACCTTGAATTAGCCAAACATGAAGATGTGGTCGTCACAAAGAACGGTCGCGCGGCGGCCGTGCTCCATGGTGTCACGGATGAGGACTTGGAGGATTATTTGTTTGAGACGGATCCTCGCTTCATCGCACGGATCAAATCGCTGCGCCGCCAGCACCGCGATGAGGGGGGGACACCCTTAGATAAAGTGCGGAAAGAACTCGGACTCAAGAAAAGGCGATAGCTGACCGATCCGCCCCCTCCGGCAAGAAACCGTCTCCCAGATAAAACTTCTGAGACACGATAGGAACGAATCTCGTCTTCACGCCCCGCCACGGACAAACCCCATGAAATACAACCCCGACATCCACCACCGCCGTTCCATCCGGCTGAAGGGATACGATTACTCCTCCGGAGGCGCCTATTTTGTGACGGTTTGTGTCCAGGACCGGCAATGCCTGTTCGGCGACGTGGCGCAGGGCGAGATGAAATTGAATGACGCGGGGAGGATGGTTCTTTCTGTCTGGAATGAATTGCCGCGATACGGGCCGGGTGTCGCGGTCGATGAATTTATCGTGATGCCCAATCATATTCATGGAATGATTGTCTTAAACGTAGGGGCAGGCCCCCGTGCCTGCCCTGACAATGGGACGCCTACGACAACTACAATAACAAAACAAACAAACCAAATACAGAAGATCGGGCGCCCACGGGGGGGGCGCCCCTACGATGTCATTACCGGATCTGGTCCATCGGTTTAAATCATTGACCACAACCCGATATCGGCGCGGTGTTGTTCAATCTGCTTGGCCGCCCCTTGTCGGAAAATTATGGCAACGCAATTACCACGAACATGTTGTCCGCAATGAAGATGAACTCACCCGCGTCCGTCAATACATCCGGGACAATCCGTTGAACTGGGAAATCGACGAGGAAATCCCCGACAGGGGAATAGGTTCCACATCCAGCGCGCCGGTTTAGGCGCCGTAGGGGCGGACACGCGGGTCCGCCCTGATTTTAAATGTGTCTGCCCCGATTCAAATCCAATCCGGACAAGACGCCCCTACGTTGTCTTGAAGGGACATTCTTGTTCCGACATGCTATAATGCCGCCTGAAAACATCAGGAGAAGATCGAATGAAAGGTTTGATTTTTACATGGGCCCTCTTGGGAGTCGGCCTGCTGCAGTGGAGCTGCTCCGGCTCTTCGGAGAAAGCGCTCGCCCGGGCGGAGGCCGCCTACCAAAGGAAGGATTATAATCAGGCGCTGGCCCTTTCGGAGTCGGCCCTTCAAAAAAGCCCGGCGTCCCTTCAAGGCCATCGGCTGAAGGCGCTGTCGTACCTGTCGCTCGGCGAGATCGAAGCGGCCTTCAACGATTACGACGCCGTCGCGGAAAAACACCCCGACATCGCGCCCCTCCTGCTGAAGGAGATCTCTCTCGGAATCATTCAAAATTCCATGACCCATGAAAATTATTTTGTCCGGAGCGCCGCGGTGAAGGCGATCGGAGAGATGGGGGACGCCTCGCGCCTCCCCCTCCTCATTCCGTTTCTCAAAGACGAGGCGCCCTTTGTCCGGTTCTTCACCGTCGAGTCGCTGGGGCAATTGGGGGGGCCGGAGGCGCTCAAGCTCCTTTTGGCGGCGGCGAAAGACCCCGACGGGATGGTGCGCGTGGCGGCGGTGAAGGCGCTGGATGAAATGAGCGAAGCGGGTCTGCCGAGCGGGCCCGACCCCGGAGAGGTCTTTGCCTTCTTCGCGGGCGACGTCGAGCCGACGGTCCGGCTGTTCGCCCTGGCGGCCAGGGCCCGGCGGGGGGACGACGGCGCCTTCTCGGAAATGGTCGCAATCACGCGGACCCTGGAAACCCAAGCGCGGCCCGCCGCGGCGGCGGCGCTCGGCCGGAGCAAAAACCCGAAGGGGATCCCCCTCCTCGCCCGGATTCTCTCCGCGCCCGATCCGACGCTTAGGATGTACGCCGCCGAAGCGATGGGGGAGATCTCTTCTCCGGAGATTTACAACCCGCTCGCCAAGGCGATCCTGGACAAAGACCCCTCCGTCCGCGGCGCCGCGGCGACTTCGCTCGGAAAGCTGGGAGACCCCCGGGCGATCCCCCTCCTCGACCGAGCGGCGCATGATCCGGACGTGATGGTTCAAATCTCGGCGTCGGAGGGGTTGAAGCGCCTCGGGAAGAGTGAAGAGGCCGTCTATCGGGCGGCCCTGACCCATGACGATTACGCGGTCCGGCATTTTGCAATCGGCTCGCTCAGAAAAGTCGGCGGGAAAGAGGCGCTCCCCTTTCTCGTTGAAGCGCTCAGAGACGACGCCCCGCGCGTCCGGATCGCCGCCGTTCGCGCCATCGGAGAGATTGGAGGGGAGGAGGCGATTTCGTTCTTGAAAGAGAGTTTGAAAGACCCCGACCTCGCTGTCCGAACCTACGCCGCGGGGAATGTCGGGCGGCTTTTAAATAAAGCGCAGGCAAAAAATGCTGAAGCAAGGAGGTCCTGATGAAAAAACTGTTCGTCCTTTTTCTGATTCTTCTCGCCTTTGGAACGGGCTACACGGTCGGCTCCTCCGGCTTAAAAGACGTCAAAAAGAGCTACAACGCCCTCAAGGAAGAAATGAGCGTCAAAATCCGCGGGATGGAGGAGGAGGTCTCTTCGATGCGGGTCCGCATGAATCTGATGGAGGCGAAAGAGCTTCTGGAATCGGCCCGGTCCGACGTCAAGGAGAAAAACTTCGGCCGGGCGGAGGAGCGGATCGGCAAAGCGAAAGAACGCCTCGCCAAGGCGATCTCCCTTTCATCGGACGCGCGGAAAAAATCGCTCGCCCCGGTTCAATCGGAGCTGGAAACGATTCAAGAAGAGGCGCGCCGCCTCAACCCCAAGGCCGCCGTGAGAATAGAGGCGGTGGAAAAAGAGCTGGAGAAGATGACCGGTTAAATTCCATGACCTCCGGGGAATGGTTTGAGGGAGAAACGAAAACCGTGACCTCCGGGGAATGGTTTCCGGCGCCTCGGAAACCCACGCCGCCCCTTCTTATCCTACTTCATACATATCTTGCGTGAGGTTTTGGTAGAGGACCGACCGGTTCCGTCCCGTCCGCTTCGCGGCGTAGAGGGCCCGGTCGGCGAACGCGATCAGCTCGTCCCGACGGGAAGTGTCTTCCGGTTGAGACGCGACCCCGACGCTGATGGTGACCGATATTTTCCCCCCCTGCCACCGGATGGGCGAAGACTCCACCGCCTTCCGGATCCGCTCCGCCATTTGGAACGCCTGCCTCGCGTCGGTCTTCAGCAGCATAATGACGAATTCTTCGCCCCCGTAACGGGCGACCACGTCGAGTTTTCGAACCTGTTTGACCAAGACCTTCGCGATCATTTTAATGACGGCGTCGCCGGCGGGATGTCCATAGGTGTCGTTGATCCGCTTGAAATAATCGATGTCGATCATAAGGAGAGAAAATGGGTCGGGATGACGCCCGAACCGAATAACCTCCTCCAAAAGCCGCTCCTGGAACCGGCGGTGATTGAAGACGCCGGTCAGCCCGTCGGTGACCGCCAACTTTTCCACCAGGGCGTGGGCCTGCGCCTCCGCGATCGAGATCGCCACATGATTGCACATGATCGAGAGAAGGCGTCGATCGCATAAGTCAAAGGCATTCTCCCGATCGGACGTAAAAAGCATCACCCCGATCATTCTCTCCTCGATCATCATCGGAAGACCGAGAAAGGAATGTGGATCAATCCGGATGTCGCAGCCGTCCGGGAAAATCTTCGCCGGGCTCCCGTCCGAATAAGGCTGGGAGAAAACAAGGGGATGGCGATTCTTGACGATGAGACTCAGCAACCCATTCGTCAATGAAAAGGTTTGACCGATCACGCCGGCGTCATAACCGCGCGCCGCCTTCACGGTCATCCGCCGTTCTCCCGACTCCACCAGGAAGATAAAACATTGGTCGTAATCGACGATTTTCCTCACCGAAGAGACGGTCGTCTCCAAACGATGGGTCAAATCGATTTTCGACCCGAGATTGACGCTGATTTCCCAAAGGGCGGAATACTCCCGGGTCTGCTCCCGCATCCGCTTTCGCTCCCGGTAATACTGAAGAATCGTCAGGACCTGGCGGGCGATCAGTTGAATCAACCGCTCGTTTTGGCTCGAAAAGGCCCCTTCGGAAAGGCTGTCGACGCAGAGGAGCCCTTCAAAAACATCCCCGTTGAGAATCGGCGCGACCAGCAGGGAGCGGGCCCGGACGCTCCCATCCTCATACTCCAGCTTTTTCTTTTGGCTCAGGAGATCGGTGATGCAGACCGTTCGTCTCTCTTTGGCGATCCATCCGACGACCCCCCCGCCGATCCGGATCGACGCCTGCCAATCGATCCCGAGTTCGGTCTCTTTCCCGACGGCGCCCCGGACCCAAAGGCGCTCTCTGTTCGGATCATAAAAAAGAACCACCGACCGGAAGGCTTGGGGATGGCTCGCCAGGATGACGAGCAGGATATTTTCAAGATGCTCCCCCATCTTTTCCACCGACGCGAGCGCGTCGTTCCGACTTTCTTCTTCTGAAAGATAATCGGCTTTCCGATGAATTTCAGGGGGAGGCTCTAAGGAGGCGACGTTGCTTTCGATCCGGTCGAGGGCGTTCCGGAGCGCTTCTCCCTCCCGTCGAGCAGATCGAAGGAACCTCTTGACGATGACCGGGGCCAAAATCAACAACGGCAAAAAAAGGATGGAGAGGGCCAGGATTCTCAATCAAAACCCTCCGAAGCCTTCTTGAGGAGGCAGAGAAAAGGATAGGTTTCTTCGGGCTCGTAGATCACCTGAATCAACTCCCATCCCTCCGCCCCGAGAAAATTGAGTTGGTTTTCTATCTGCACTCCGGCGAGCCGCTCCGCCTTATATTTCCACTTGAGCGCCATGCTTCCGATCTCCCGGCGGTCCTCTCTCATGTATGGATCATCAAAAGCTTCTTCATCTTCTTCTTCCATAACAGCTTTTTCAACTCGTCGATCTTCAGCGACGCCGCTTCTTCCCCCTTCCGGATCGCTTCTTCATAGCGCCAAAAATCGGACCAATGGATTTTTCCGATCTGAGGGCGAATCACCAGATCGGCCTTCTCCAATTGCGTGTTCGATAAAACCTGGCGCGTAATGTCTCCCGACCGGAGGACGATATCAAGACCGCTCGTGAAGTTTCGGACGGTCCCGGCGTCTTCCGACGTGTCGACGGCGATGACGAAATCGGCCCCCTGCCGGATCAACGGCTCAACCGGCGCCGGGCTCACCCATCCCCCGTCGATCAATTTGGAATTGTCGATGGTGATCGGCGGGAAGACCCCCGGAATCGCGCAGCTTGCGGCGATCGCTTTCCGGAGGGAACCTTTGGATAAAATAACCGGTTTCCCCTCCGCCAAATCGGTGGCGACGGCGGAGAAGGGGATGGTCATCTCTTCAATATTCTGATCTTCAAAGAGAACGTGAATCTGGCCGAGAAAATCCTGCTCGGATATAAACGATTCCCGCCGGAGAGAGATCCCCCAAAAAAATCCTTTCTCCAGATAGGATTTGAGATTGGCGATGAAGTTTGTCCGCTTTTTTTCTTCGTAATGCCTCTTGATGAAGAAAATTT
>DATDON010000013.1:0-3455 GCA_035293225.1 Candidatus Manganitrophaceae bacterium | reverse complement strand
TGAGATGACCGAGACCAACCCGATCGTCGCGATGAAGGTGAAAAAGGCGGTCAAGATGAAGGGGGCGAAGCTGATCGCCGTCGACGCCTATTCCTCCGAGCGGGACGCTTATCGAAGCCACCTGCCGCATCTGGCCCATCGTCATCTTCAAATCAAGTTCGGGAGCGAGGGGGGGGCCATACTGGGGTTGATGAAGGCCTTGGCGGAAGGCCCCGCGCCGCAGGGAGCGGCGCCGGCTCATATTGAAAATGTCAAGCAGGGGCTTTCGGGGGTCTCGTTCGAAAAGATCGAGGCGGCGACCGGCGTCGCCGAAAAGAGTTTCCGTGAGGCGGCGGCGCTCTACGCGGGGGCGAAGCGGGCGGTCCTCATTTTCGGCCGGTCGATTCTCCGAAGCCGCGATGGATATCGGAACGCCCTCCATCTCGCCGACCTTGCCTTGTTGTCGGGCCACGCCGTGAAACCGGGCTCCGGCCTCCTCGCTTTGGCGGAAAAAAACAATGAGCTGGGGGCCGCGGAGATGGGCGGCGCGGCGGAATACCTTCCCGGTCTCCTTCCCGCGAAGACAAAGGGGCATACCCTGGTCGAGATGATCGACGCGGCGGCGCGGGGAGAGATCAAAGCGCTTTATCTCGTCGGGGAAGACCCCCTTCGCTCATTGCCCCAGAAAAAGGTCAAGGAGGCGCTCCGGAATTTGGAGCTGCTGATCTGTCAGGATCTCTTCATGTCGGAGAGCGCCGAGTTGGCGCACATTGTATTTCCGGCCGCGAGCTACGCCGAGAAAGAGGGGAGATTCACGAGCCAGGAGGGGGAGATTCAAAAATTTTATAAGGCGATCGAGCCGGTCGGCCTCTCGAAGCCGGATTGGGCGCTCTTTTCGATCCTCTCCCGCAAAATGGGCGCTTCCGCCGGCGCCGGGGTCGAGACGGCGACGGCGCTCCTGCTCAAAAATCCCCCTTACAAAAATGTGGACGAGATTTGGAAGGAAATCACGATGGGGATGCCGCAGGGGTATCCTCGGCCGGATGAGAAAGGGGTCTCGGCCAAGATCGCCTCCTACGTCCAAAAGGGAATCGACCGGGCGCGATACGCCCTCCCGGCGGCGGAAGGGCCTGCAAACGGCCATTTCAATCTTCAGGTCGGGCAGGTTCTCTTCCACTCCGGGAAGATGTCGACTTACGCGGACGGCTTGACCGCTCTTTTACCAAAGGAACTTTTGTTGATTCATCCTGATGACGCGCGGCGATTGGGCGTCGAAGAGGGAGAGACGGTGGAGCTCTCCGCCGGCGGCGCCGAGCCGGGTGTCAGAGTTCCGGTCAAATTCAGTAAAAAGATCGGGAAGGGGACCCTTTTCTTCCCGGAACATTTCGGGGAAGGGATTCGGAAATTGGCGCCGTTGGAGATCGATCCCACCACCGGCGTCCCTTACGGAGAGCGCGGGCGGGTGACCCTCTCCAAAATCGCCGCGGCCGTTCCATCCTAAGAGGGGCGCTTCGGCGTTCAAAAGTCCCCGGATGGATCACGGCGCCGAAGCCTGGATCGGCATTCTGAAGAATCATCGGTCGAGATCGAAAACAACAAAAAGGTAGAGCGGGAAAAGGTTAAATGGACTTGACATTAAGGCTGGTCATTATCTTGGTCGAAATCGCGGCGGTCATGGGGGTCGTCCTTCTCCACGTGGCTTATCTCACCTATCTGGAGAGAAAGATCCTGGGGGACATGCAGGATCGGATGGGCCCGATGGAGGTCGGTTTTCACGGCCTGTTGCAGCCGATCGCCGATGGCTTGAAACTCTTCTTTAAGGAAGATATCATTCCGGCCGGAGCGAATAAATTCATTTTTACGGCGGCCCCCATCTTGGTGTTGGTCCCGGCGCTGATCGGTTTTGCCGTGATCCCGTTTGGACGGGACAGCCTCCGCATCGGGGGGTTGGAATTCAAGCCGGTCATCACCGACATCAACATCGGCGTCCTCTATATTCTCGCCTTCTCTTCATTGGGGGCTTACGGCGTTTTATTGGGAGGGTGGGCCTCCAACAGCAAGTATTCTCTCCTCGGCGGGCTTCGGTCGGCGGCCCAGGTCATCAGTTATGAGCTCTCCTTGGGCTTATCGCTGGTCGGGCCGATTCTGTTGTCGCAGTCGCTGTCGATGGTGAAGATGACCGAGGCGCAGGGGGGGGGATTCTGGCATTGGTTTATTATTTTTCAGCCGGTCGCTTTTGTGATCTATCTGATCTGCGCCATCGCGGAGACCAACCGCCTGCCGTTTGATCTTCCGGAGGCGGAAAGCGAGTTGGTCGCAGGGTTTTTTACGGAATATTCGGGGATGCGATTCGCCTTTTTTTTCCTGGCGGAATACGCCAACATGATCCTCGTTTCATGCATCGCCGTGGTGGCGTTCCTCGGCGGCTGGCAGGCCCCCTTGCCGGCGCTGGAGTTCATCCCGCCGATCGTCTGGTTTTTGGCGAAGGTTTATTTTCTCCTTTTCTTCTACATTTGGCTGAGGGCGACCGTTCCGCGGCTGCGGTTTGATCAGTTGATGGCGTTTGGATGGAAGGTGATGCTCCCGTTGGCGTTGGCCAATATCTTGATCACATCGACGGTGGTCTATATTATTTATCATTAACCTTTCTCCTTCTGTAAGAAAGAAGGGGGAGAGGCGCGAATTAGAGGTTGTGATGCGAAATGCGGCGCGTTGGGTGAAAGAGGTATTTTTTACGGAGATTGCGAAAGGGCTCGGTTTGACCTTCAAGCATATGTTCGTCAAGCCGATCACCGGGCAATATCCTCATCAAAAGCGGAGCCTTCCGGATGGTTATCGGGGGGTGATCGTCCACTTGCGGTATGACGACATGACCGAAAAGTGCGTCGGCTGCGCCCTTTGCGAGGCGGCCTGCCCCTCCCATTGCATCACGGTGATTTCAGACGAAGACCCCAAGACGCCGCAGCGGCGGATCGCCAAGACGTACATCCTCGACGTCACCAAATGCGTTTTTTGCGGATTTTGCGTCCAGGCCTGCCCCGTCGACGCCTTGGCCTCGAGCAAAGAATATGAAATGGCCACCGGGAATAAACGGAGCCTGATGATGGACAAAGAGGCGATGCTGGCGTTGGGCGACAAATATTTCCCGCAACGGCCGAAACGGCCGAAGAAAGAGGAAGAGGAATTCCTCTTTTACAACAAGATGAAACAGATCGGGTTTCCCGCCGCGAAGCAGGATAAAACAGCGCATGTGAAGGGGGCCGCTTAGGTGTTCTGTCGATCCTCTCCGATCAAGACGGCCGATGGGTATCGGGTCCCCTCCGGGGGGAAGGTGGGAGGGCCCGCTTGACCGCCCAATTGCTTTTCATTTATTTCTCGGCCGTGATCTTGGGGAGCGCTCTTCTTGCGATTTCCCTTCGAAATATGATCTATTCGGCGCTCTCCCTCCTCGTGACCCTGATTCATGTGGCCGGGAT
>DATDON010000012.1:0-10724 GCA_035293225.1 Candidatus Manganitrophaceae bacterium | reverse complement strand
CCTTCCGAGGAGAGAAATTTAAAAAAGGTCCGAAGGGTGGAGAGCATTCGGGTCATTGAGGAGGAAGCGAGGGAGCGCGACCTTAATTCTGAAAAAAAATCGAAGATTTCCCTGCGATGAACCTGATCGATCCGAAGAATTCCGCGCTTTTCAGCGAAAGCCACAAACTTTTGAAGGTCCTGCAGATACGCCGAAAGGGTGTTTCGTGAGAGTCCTTTTTCAACGGAAAGATAGGAGAGAAAACGGTCGATGTGAGCGTCCATCTTCGGTATTTTAACCGAAAAGCGTTTTCTTGACAAGGAAAAGCAATTCTTTTATTATTTTTGGGGCCGATGGGCCGCTTTCGGCCGACGGGATAGAGACCGACGTGACGGTTGTTATGATTTCATTGTAGAGACATGCCATGGCATGTCTCTACGCCATATTTTTAAGGAGATTTTTTGAAAAGAACTTTTTTTTTGGTTTTTTTTCTCGTCTCGATTCGGCTTTCCGGTGTTGGAGCCGCCCAATCCGATTCTGAAAAAAGGGTCTCCCCCTTATCAACGGGGGAACCCGCCGCGTTCTCCGTGACTTCCCCCGCCGCGGCGATCCCCGAAGAAATTTCGCTTTTCAAACAGGCGAAAAACGCTTTCTCCCAAAGAAATGACGAGGGGGCCGTCGCCCTTCTCGAAGAGTTTTTGTTCAAGTATCCCGATAGCGCGCTTCTTCCCGACGTCTATCTCCAGTTCGGCGAAATCTATGTCCGAAAAGGGGAGTTCAGGAAAGGGGTCGAGGTGTTCAAAACGATTTTGGAAAAATTCCCTGATTTTGACGGTCTCGACGAAGTCCGATTGAAATTGAGCGACGCCTATCTCGCGTTGGAGGAGCTTGAAGCGGTCCTTTCCTTTTGGAAGGATGTTCCGGGAAAAGAATCTTCCAAGATCGCCGTGTATGATCAGGTCGCCCGGGCCTACTCCGATAAAAAAGACTATTATAACACCCTCCAAGTTTTGTTGAAAAAAAAAGAGCTGCTGATCGACCCGATCGTCAACGACGCCGTTCGGGAGGCGATCGTTTCGATCGTCCAAGAAAAGTTTTCGGAAAAAGATCTGCAGGCGCTGACGAAACAATTTCCAGAGACATTTCCGGGAGAAGAGGCGCTGATCCGCCTGATCGGCTATTACGATAAAAAAGGAGACTACTACCGCGAGGAGCGCGAAGTGAAGCGGTTCGCCGCCTCCTTTCAAAGTCACCCTTTCGCCGCCGACGCTCAAGACCTTTTAGGCGCCCTGAAAGACAAGATCAAAACCAGCCGTTATCTGGTGGCGGTCCTCCTTCCGTTGTCGGGGAAACTCGCCCCCTTCGGCGCTTCGGCCCTCAATGGGGCGCAACTGGCGCTTCAACAATTTAAAGAAACGCTGCCGGGAGCGTCGGTCGGGCTCGTGGTTAAAGACATCGAAGACGAAATATTCCGCTCCCGAAACGGCCTGGAAGGATGGCTCTCCGAGTATCGGCCGGTGGCGATGGTCGGGCCGCTTCTCAGCAAAGAGGTGGACCGTGTCGCCCCCACACTGGAAAAATGGGATCTCTCGCTGATCACGCCGGGCGCAACCTCGCCGCGGCTCGCTTCCCTCGGAAGATCGGTCTTCCGAAACGCCGTCACGACCCGCGTCCAATGCCAGGCGATCGCCGAATTGGCCGTTTCCCAGCTCAACTTAAAGCGGATCGCGATTCTCTTTCCCAAGGAAAGTTACGGGATGGAGTGGGTCAAATGTTTCTCCGAGGAGGCGACCAAACTGGGGGGAGAAATCATCCATGCGGAGCCCTATCCGCTCAATGAAACCGACTTCACCCATTCGATCCGCCGCCTCAAAGAGGCCGATCTGAAAAAAAACGGGGTCATTGAGGTGATTGAAACGGAAAAGGGAAAAAAAGAGATCTCTTACATACCGGGATTCGACGCGATCTTTTTGCCGGGTGAAGCCCAAAAAGTGGGACTTCTGATCCCGCAATTGGCTTTTCATGATATTAAAGGAATCACGTTCCTCGGCGCAAGCGGGTGGAACGGGCCCGATTTTTTAAAGATCGCCGGCTCCTACGCGGAGGGGGCGGTCTTTGTCGACGGCTTTTTCCAGGGGAGCGCCGATCCCCTCGTCCGGAAATTCGTCGGCCAATATCGCGCCAAATATCAACAGGAGCCCGACCTTTTCGCCGCCCAAGCGTTCGACGCCACCCGGATGATCCTCGCGTCGCTTGAGAAGGGGGCGACCACTTCCCAGGAGGTGACCGACGCGATCATCAACACCAAGAATTTTCCAGGCGTGTCCGGTCTCGTTCTTGAAGTTCGGGAAGGAGAAATCGTCAAGAAGCCTTTTTTCATTCAGGTGCAAAAGGGGCGATTCGCGCTGATGAATCCGGCGCCGGCCCCTCAGCCGGTCAATCAGCCGATCAATCCATGACCTTAGGGAATGGTTTGAGGTAGAACGAAAACCATGACCTCAAGGAAATGGTTTGAGGTAGAACGAAAACCATAGGGAAGGCGGCGTTATGTTCAAAAAAGTCCTCATCGCGAATCGGGGTGAAATCGCCCTCCGGATCATCCGGGCGTGCAAGGAGCTCTCGATCCCGACGGTGGCGATTCATTCGGAAGCCGACGCGACGACCCTTTATGTCAAAAAGGCGGATGAAGCCTGCCTGGTGGGGCCCGGGCCGATCGAAGGCTATCTTAATATTTACCGGATCATCGATTTGGCGAAGCAGAAAGGGGTCGATGCGATCCACCCCGGTTATGGGTTTCTGGCCGAAAACGCCGAATTCGCGCAGGCCTGCAAGGAGAGCGGTTTGACCTTTATCGGCCCCTCCCCCGACGCCATTCGCACGATGGGGGACAAAGTCGCCGCGCGCCAGAAGATGAAAGAGGCCGGCGTGCCGATCGTCCCCGGCCTGATCGAACCGATCCGGTCCCCGGCCGACGCCGCCCGCTTCGCCGACGAGATCGGTTATCCCGTCATGTTGAAGGCCTCCGCGGGCGGGGGGGGGCGCGGCCTTCGGATTTGCAAAAATCGCGGCGAATTGAAGCAGCTCTTTCCGATCGCCCAAGCGGAAGCGAAGGCGGCCTTCGGGAAAGAGACGGTCTATCTGGAGAAATATCTGGCCGCCCCCCGCCATATCGAGTTCCAAATTCTCGCCGACGCCCAGGGGAATGTGATTCATTTGGGGGAGCGGGACTGCTCGATTCAGAGAAGGCATCAAAAGCTGATCGAAATCGCCCCCTCCCTCTTTTTGGATGAGACCCTTCGCCGGGAGATGGGCGCCGCCGCGGTCGCCGCCGCCCGCGCGGCGCGTTATACCAGCGCGGGAACGGTCGAATTTCTGGTCGACGCGGCCCGCCGTTATTACTTCCTGGAGATGAACACCCGCATCCAGGTGGAGCACACGGTCACGGAAGAGATCACCGGCATCGACATCGTCAAAGAGATGATCCGGATCGCCGCCGGCCGTCCTCTCACGATCAGCCAGGAAGAGGTGGCCCTGTTAGGCCACGCCATCGAGTGCCGGATCAACGCGGAGGATCCCCGGAGGAACTTCGCGCCGACCCCCGGCAAGATCACCGCCTATTACTCGCCCGGCGGGTTCGGCGTCCGGATCGACGGGAATGTCTATTCGGGATATGTCGTCCCGCCGTATTACGACTCCCTCCTGGCGAAATTGACGGTCCGGGCGCGGACATGGGAAGGGACCGTCCATCGGATGCGCCGGGCCCTCGACGAATACGTCATCCGGGGGGTGAAAACCACCATCCCCTTTTACCGGCGGATCATGGACGACCCTGACTTCCAGAGCGGCCGGTTCGACACCACCTACATCGAAACCCATTTGGACAAGCTCAATATCGCAGCCGAGGTCAATCGGATGGATAAAGTGGTGGCGCTCGCCGCCGTCATCGCGGCGCATTCGAGAAGGTAGCGTTATTCGTTCATCGTTAAACGTTAAACGGAAAAGATCAATTGAGACTCTTCGAATAACGAATAACTTATAACGAATATCGGAATCAAAGGAGAACCATGGCGCAGAACTCAAAACCGAAACCGATCCGGATTATGGACACCACCCTCCGGGATGGGCACCAGTCCTTAATCGCCACGCGGCTTCGGACGGAAGATATGCTTCCGATCGCCGTGAAGATCGATCAAGTCGGATACGCCGCCGTCGAGATGTGGGGGGGCGCCACGTTCGACACCGCCATCCGATATCTGAAAGAAGATCCCTGGGAGCGGATCCGCCGGTTGAAGAAGTTGATGCCGAGAACGCCGTTTCAGATGCTTCTCCGGGGGCAGAACCTCGTCGGCTACCGCCACTATCCGGACGATGTGGTGGAGCGGTTTATCGAACGGGCCATCTCCAACGGGATCAATATCCTCCGGATATTCGACGCGCTGAACGATTTTCGCAACCTGAAGATGGCGATCAAGGCGACCCTCAAATACGGGGGAAAGGTGGAGGGAACCTTTTGTTACACCCTCAGTCCCGTCCACAACAACGACCTCTTCGTCGAGATGGCGAAGCGGCTGGAGGATATGGGCTCCGATTCGATCTGCGTCAAAGACATGGCGGGGCTCCTCTCTCCTTACGCCGCCTTCGATCTCATCGGAAAGATGAAGAAGGCGGTCACGGTCCCGATCCATCTTCACAGCCACGACACCAGCGCGATGGCCCTCTCGACCTATCTCAAGGCGATCGAGGCGGGGATCGATATCATCGACACCGCCATATCGTCGATGGCCTCGGGGACGTCTCAACCTCCCGTGGAAGCGATCGTCAATATTCTTCGGGGGGGGAAACACGACCCCCAATTCGATTTGAACCTTCTCGCCGAAATCGCCGACTACTTTCGCGAGACCCGGAAGAAATACAAAGAATTCGAATCGGACTACACCGGCGTCGACCCCCATGTCCTGATTTATCAAATCCCCGGCGGGATGACCTCCAACCTTGCGATGCAGCTCTCCCAACAGAACGCCCTTGACCGGATGAAGGAGGTGCTGGAGGAGGTGCCGAGGGTCCGGGAAGATTTCGGCTACCCTCCCCTGGTGACGCCGACCAGCCAGATCGTCGGAACGCAGGCGACCCTGAACGTCTTGACCGGCGAGCGGTATAAGGTCATCACGACCGAGACCAAGAATTATCTGAAGGGCCTCTACGGCAAGCCGTCGGCGCCGATCAATGAGGCGGTCCGAAAGCGGGCGATCGGGGAGGAAGAGACGATCACCCGCCGGCCGGCCGACCTTCTGGAGCCGGAGATCGCGCGCGCCCAGGAGGAGTTGAAAGAGAAGGGAAAGACGATTGAAGATGTCATTACGTATGCCCTCTTCCCCAAAGTGGCCCTTGAATTTTTTGAAAAAAAGGAAGAAGCTATTACACGGAAGGGGGCCGATCCAAAAGCTTCCGAATCGGGCTCCGAGCCGTCCGCGCCGACCCCTCTGTTGGCCCCGAGCGAGTTTAACGTGAAGGTTCACGGCGAAACCTTCCATGTGAAGGTCGGGGGGATGGGCCACCCCGGAGAGGGGGGGCGGCCCTATTTTCTCTATATCGACGGCCAGCTTGAGGAGGTGATGGTGGAGTCGCTCCTGGAAGTCGTCCCGAGCGCCGAGGGGAGAATCGACGCCAAAGCGGGGGGACGCTCCACCCGTCCCAAAGCGGCCCACGAAGGGGACGTGACCACCCCGATGCCGGGAGCGGTGGTCGCCGTCAAGGTGAAGCTGGGCGACCCGGTAAAAGCGGGGCAAACGGTCTTGGTCGTGGAAGCGATGAAGATGCAAAGCGAGGTTCATACACCGATCAGCGGCGTGGTGAAAGCGATCTATGTCTCCGAAGGAGACCGCGTCAATCCGGATGAAGCGCTCGTCGAAGTGAGGAGCTCGGAAGGAACGATATGAACCATCTTATCCAGCAGATTTCGATCATGGCCCTTCCCCTCATTTTCGCGGTCACCCTTCATGAGGCGGCCCACGCCTGGGTCGCAGATAAGAAAGGGGATCACACCGCCCGGATGCTCGGAAGGATCACCCTCAATCCGTTGGCGCACACCGACCTCTTTGGGACGGTCATCATTCCGCTCCTGCTCTTTATGACCACCGGCTTTATCTTCGGTTACGCCAAACCGGTGCCGGTGAACCCGTTTAACCTGCGCCGCCCCAAACAGGATATGGCCTGGGTGGCGGCCGCCGGACCCGGAATGAATTTTATCCTGGCGATCGTCAGCGGCGTCTTTTATCGGCTTATCCTTTTATGGAATCCGAACCTCTATCCCTCCGCCGGCGGCTCTTTCTTTTCCACCCCCGGGGCCCTCTCTTCGTCATTTTTCGTCCCCTTGCTCCTCATGCTTCGTTTTTCGGTCGATATCAATGTCCTCCTCATGATATTCAACCTGATTCCGATCCCCCCGCTGGATGGGGGAAGGGTTTTGGTCGGCGCGCTGCCGGAGCGCTCTTCCCGGATGATGAGAAGCATCGAGCCTTACGGCATGTTCCTCCTGCTGATCTTGGTCTTCTTGGATCCTTTCGGTGTGATGCGAAAAGTCGTCTGGCCGCTTGTCTCGATTTTTTCAGGGTACATCTTCGGAGAGCGCCTAATCTGATCCGGCGTAGCCGGAACCAAAAAAACGTTAAACGTTATTCGTTGACCTTCAGGGAATGGTTTCCGGCGAAACGGAAACCATAAACGTTAAACGGAATTGCATCACATCTACACATAGCCTAAATATGGTTTTCGTTCTGCCTCTGGTTTTCGTTCTACCGAAAACCATTCCCAGAAGGTCAAAACCATTTCCTGAAGGTCAATGAAGCGGTCACCAGAAAAACGTATATCCTTTAGATACAGAATGTGACGGGAATCAGGCCCTCCTCCATTCGGAGGAGGGCCGTTCTTGCCCCGATACCCTTGCTTTTTCTTGACAAATTAGATTTCGTGCGATACTTTTTATAAGACTTATCCCGATATCGGGTGGGAGGGACATTCTTGTCCCGATTGTATATCAAAAAATGGATTTTAAATGGCCTATCCGGCGTCATACGGCAAATATCTTCTGATCGATAAAATCGCCAAGGGGGGAATGGCCGAGGTTTTTCTCGCCAAACAGACCGGCTCAAAAGGATTCGAGCGCCTCCTGGCGATCAAGCGGATTCTTCCTCAGTTCACCGAAAACGCGGAATTCGTCTCGATGTTCATCAATGAGGCGAAGGTCGCGGCCCAACTTTCCCATCCGAACATCGTTCAGATCTATGATTTCGGCGAAGTGGAAGAATCGTTCTATATCGGGATGGAATATGTCATGGGGAAGGACCTCCGAACCCTCATGGAGAAGGGCCAAAAAAGCGGCGCGCCCCTTCCGCTCGACCAGATTTTATTGATCGTCAGCCGCGTCTGCAGCGGATTGGAGCACGCCCACAAGAAGAAAGATCTTCACGGAAACAGCCTCAGCTTGGTCCATCGGGACGTCAGCCCCCAGAATATTCTCATTTCGTATGACGGGGAGGTGAAGCTGGTCGATTTCGGAATCGCCAAGGCCGCCCTTCAAGAAACTGAAACGCGCACCGGCATTCTAAAAGGGAAATTGGCCTATATGTCGCCCGAGCAGGCGTGGGGGAAGCCGATCGACCATCGGTCTGATCTTTTTTCCCTTGGGATCGTTTTATACGAATGCGTCACCGGAAAAAGGCTTTTCAAAGGGGACAGCGAGATCAACACCCTCGAACGGGTGCGCGAGGCGAAATTCGACCCCCCCCGCCAATATAACGCGCAGGTCACCCCCCAGGTTGAATCGGTCCTGGTGAAAGCCTTGGCGAAGGAGGTACAAGGACGCTATCCTTCCGCCGCGCAGATGCAAGGCGATCTGGAGCGGGCCCTTTCCAAATCGCTCAGCGAAATCCAGTCGGACTTGGCTCAAACCCTCCGAAAGCTCTTTACTGAAGATATCGCCAAAGACGAAACACGGATGAGGAAAGCGGCGGTAGCGGCGCCGGAACCGACGCCGGTCGGGGGGGCGGCCGCCGCATCACAAGCGCAAACGAGCCAGCCCTCCATCTCGCCGCCAAAACTGGAGATGCCGGAAAAAAAGGTCGGGGCCATGGTCTGGTCGACCCTCTCCGTCGTCGGCGCGCTGGCCCTCATCGGAATCGGGACGGTTGTTTTTTTAAAAAGGGGAGACGAATCGGAGCAATTGGCTTCGAGAACACCCTTGACGATCCATGAACAACCCCAATCTCCTCCTGTCGTCCCAGTCTCTCCCCCTCCGCCGGCTGAAAAAACGGAAGAAAAACCGTTCCCTCCAACGCCCGCGCCGGAGGCCGCCCCTCATCTGAATGCAGCGCCGCCGGCCATCACCCAAAAAAAAGAATCCCCTTCCATAAAATCTAAAAAGACCCCTTCGGCCGCAGCCCGGCGTTCAGTAGAACCCCCTCTTTCGGGTCCGAAGGAGACTCCGCAAACAAGACAAGAGCCGGTTCGAGAGGCCTCTCTGCCGCCGGCCGAAACATTCGTCCCCCCCGTCGAGAAGACCTCTCCCAAACCGCCTGTTTTCTCGGATGAAGAGCAGATTCGTCGAATCGTGAGAAGGCAAGAGCAGGCGCTCGAAGATAAAAATATCTCGCTTTATTTAAAGGATCTGGTCGCTTCCTCTCCGGGCCAGGAAAAAGATCTCCAGAAGTTTTTCGATCAATACGAAAATATCTCCGTGCAGTTCGACATCTCCGACCTTCAAATAGAAGGGAACCGCGCCTCTCTCCTCATGAAACAGGAAACCCGGTTAAAACCGAAAAAATCTTCCAAGATACAAAACTCCGAAGCAAAGGTCAGTTGGGGCCTCATTAAAGAAGGGGATATCTGGAAGATCAGCGAAACCAAGATTCTTCAGAAATAAGAGCGTCTCTTCAATCAACCTTCCTGAATCATCTCGTCGACCCCTGAATTAATGATGGTCTCGTAAAAAGTCGTCATTCCCGCGAATCTGCGCAACGTGCCGAGAGGCACGTGAGTACAAGAAGAGAAGTCTTCCACTCGGATCGACGATCCCTCCCGCAGGATCGTCCAAGCGGGAATCCAGAGGGAGTACAACTCTCTAAAAAGACTGGATTCCCGTTTACACGAGAATGACAGAAATGAGTTTTTTCAGACTTTTTACGGCTGCATCAATTAATAATTAAAGTTTAACTTAAACTACGACAACTGTCCGAAAAATGTGACCTCATTTCGAGCGGAGCCTTTTATCAAAATCCCCCTTGCCCCCTTTGCTGAAGAGGGTTGGGGGATTTCTTCCTTTTTGCGGACTAGCCCTTCACTCGGTCCAGGCTCGCTAGCCAATACTAGTCTTTATCCTAGTCCGCTTCCAACCGTTATAAACAGGCTGTTGAAAACTCTTTTTACCCAAGCCGCTTAAAATGTATTACAATAAACAAAAACATTTTTCAGAAAAGGACAATCAATGGAACGACTCCAAAAAGTGATCGCGATGGCGGGAATCGCCTCAAGGCGCCACGCCGAAAAATTAATCCTGGAAGGCGAAGTTCAGGTCAACGGCGCGGTGGTGACGAAGCTCGGGACCAAAGTCGATCCTGAAAAAGATTATATCAAGGTGAGCGGAAAACGGATCCGGATCGAGACCCGAAAAATTTATTTGCTGTTAAATAAACCGAGAGGTTATATTACTTCGGTTCACGATCCCGAAGGCCGCCCGACCGTCATGGATTTGATCCCTCATCTGAAGGAGCGGATCTATCCGGTCGGGCGCCTCGATTATGACACCGAAGGGCTCCTCCTCCTGACCAACGACGGCGCGCTGGCCCAGGCGTTGACGCACCCCCGCCATGAGGTGGAAAAAACCTATTGGGCCAAGGTGAAGGGGCGCCTCACCCCGGAAAAAATGGAAAAAGTGGCGCGAGGGGGGATTTCCCTTCCGGAGGGGAAGAGCGCTCCCTGCAAAATTTCGTTTCTGCGGGAGACCGATGAAAATGTTTGGGTCGAAATGATCCTGCACGAAGGGAAAAAAAGGCAGATCCGGATGATCATGGAGAAGATCGGCCATTCGGTGTTGAAGCTGAAAAGGGTGGGGTACGCTTTCTTAAAGATCGAGAAGCTCCCCCTCGGCGGCGTCCGTCCCCTCACCCTTGATGAGGTCAAAAAACTCCGGCGCCTAGGCGAAATAAAGACCGAGCGGGGAATCCCCTCCAAAAAGCCGGCGGAAATTGGAAAAAGAACCACCATGGGTCAAAGAAGAAAACGCGTTCAACGATCACAGGAGTAGAATGGAGCCGTTGGTCTTAACGAACAGCGAGGAGATATTGAAACTACTGGCGAACGTCGCCCTCAATGGAAAGGGATTCGTCACGGAATGCCTCTTGGCCGAAGTCCTCGACGCCGGCCTTTCCGAGCCCGATTATCTGAACGCCTCCGGGGTGGACCCCGACGCCAGTTACAACGGCGAGCCGAACGCCTGGGCCAACTACCACATCCGGCAAAGCAAAAAAGTGTTCATGGTCTACGGCGGAAGCGGCGTCCCCCGCCGCACCCACATCGCCGACACCCCCTGATTTTCAGATCATCCCGGTCTTCGTCTTGAAGCTCTTTTTATCTCCTTGCGATTCGATCCTAAATGTGATATACACGGTCAATAATCGTAGGATGCGGGAATGCGACGTAGAAGACAGCGCCGAGCTCAAACATGGGGAGCGTTTTTGTTTCTCTTTATCTAT
>DATDON010000011.1:0-4034 GCA_035293225.1 Candidatus Manganitrophaceae bacterium | reverse complement strand
GACGACCCCTGAGAAAAAGGCCTTCGCCTCTCCCACCGTATAGAGAGAGCCTGTGATGACGAGGGTGTCTTTCGGCGTGATCAGAGATTCAACATAGGCGATCGCCTCCGGAACGCTCTCTCGAACGCTTTGAAGGGGGGGCGGGCCCTGAAAAAATGTCATCAGATAAGCGGGATCGGCGGCCCGGGGAATATCGGGCCGGGTGAATACAATCTCATCGGACCAAGGGATGAGGGGCCGGAGGACCGATTCGATATTTTTGTCCCGCATGACGCCGGCGATCAGCCAATGTTTTCCGCTCCGCTCCGGATCGATCTCTTTTAAAAAATACCCGAGCGTCTCGGCGCCCGCCGGATTGTGCGCGCCGTCGAGGAAGACACACGGACTCCTCCGAATCACCTCCAGCCTCCCCTCCCACCGGACATCGGCGATCCCGTCCAGGAGATCTTTCTCGGAAAGTTGAATTCCCTTCAATCGCAATTGTTCAAGGGCGGCGACGGCCAGCGCGGCGTTTCGGATCTGATGCCGCCCCAAAAGGGGACAATGGACGATCCGTTCCTGATCTCCCCGGTAAACAAATCGCGCCGGGAGATCGCCCGATGTCTTAATTTCACGGCCGAGCTGGACCAACGGCGCCCCTTTCGACCGTGAAATCCGCTCGAAAAGGGAGAGGACCTCCGGCTGCGCCGCCCCGGTGACGACCGGGACCCGCTCTTTGATCACGCCCGCCTTCTCTTCGGCGATCCGGACGATCGTGGGCCCGAGATATTGCTCATGGTCCAGGTCGATGTTCGTGATGACGCTGACGAGCGGCGTCAGGACATTCGTGGCGTCGAATCGTCCGCCCAGCCCCACCTCGACCACCGCCAGATCGACCTTCGCCTCGGCGAAATAGAGAAAGGCGAGCGCCGTTGTGAATTCAAAGAAGGTGATCGTTTCTGTCAGGTGGGGCGCCTCGCCTTCGATCCTCCGCCGGAGGAACTCCGTCAAACGAACGATCTCTTCCTGCGGGATCGGAATATCATCGACGCGTATCCGCTCCGAAAAATCGATCAGATGGGGGGAGGTATAAAGACCGATCCGGTATCCTCCCCGGCGCAAGGCGGAGGCGATCATCGCCGCCGTGGAGCCTTTGCCGTTGGTCCCCGCGACATGAACGGAAGGAAAACCCTTTTCCGGACGGCCGAGGAGGGAAAGGAGCGCCTCCATTCGTTCGAGGCCCGGTTGAATCCCGTGCCATTGCATCCGATACAAATAGTCGAGCGTTTGAGCGTAAGACATGATCCCTCTCTTGGCTACTGTCTTTTATCATAATCGGGAGAGGAATTGCAAGGAAGACACGACGCTAGGAAAGATGAAACCGAAATGTTATACTTTTTCCATGAAAGACATCATCTGGTCTCCTTCCGAAGAGATGATCGCGCAATCGAACGTCCGGCGATTCATGCGAAAGCATCGCCTCTCCTCCTACGAAGCATTGATCGCCTGGTCCGTCGCCGATATCGGCCGGTTTTGGGACGCGGTGATGAAGGACCTCGCCATCGAATGGGAGACCCCCTACCAAAGGGTCTACGACAGTTCCGCGGGCGCTCCTTGGACCCGATGGTTCGTCGGGGGAACGACCAACATCGCCGCCAACTGCGTCGACCGACATGTGAGGACCCACCCGAACGCGGCCGCCCTGATCTGGGAGGGGGAAGATCGGTCGACCCGGACCCTCACCTATGCCGAATTGGACCGGGAGATCCGCCGCCTCGCCGGCGCCCTTCAAAGGGAGGGGATCGGCCCGGGGGAGACGGTCGGAATCTACATGCCGATGTCGGTCGAAATGGTCGCCGTCCTCTACGCCGCTTTCAAAATCGGCGCGATTTGCATCCCGGTCTTCTCCGGCTTCGCCGCCGGCCCCCTCTCCGAACGGCTGGGACACGCCGATGCGAAGATCCTTTTCACCGCCGACGGGGCCCTGCGCCGGGGGAAGACGATTGAAATCAAGCGGTCGGCGGATGAAGCGGCCGACCGCCTCCCCTCCCTCAAGCGGGTGGTGGTCCTCCGCAGAATGGGAAACAAGATCGATTGGAACGACGCGCGCGACCGGTGGTATCACGATTTTATCTCTCAGGGCGCCGACGATGTCCCGACCCGGCCCGTCGAGGCCGAAACCCCGGCGCTGATTCTGTACACCTCCGGAACCACCGGCCGCCCGAAAGGAACGGTCCATACCCACGGGGGATGCCTTGCGCAGATCGGGAAGGAGCTGGCCTATCATTTCGACGTCAAGCCATCCGATCGGTTTTTCTGGCTGACCGATATCGGCTGGATGATGGGGCCCTGGATGATCATCGGCGTCCATCTTCAAGGGGGAGCGGTCTTCCTCTACGAGGGGGCGCCGAATCACCCCGCGCCCGACCGCCTATGGGAGATGATCGACCGTCATCGGATCACCCATCTCGGCATCTCCCCCACCGCGATCCGGGTCTTGATCCGCTCGGGGGACGAATGGGTCGTCCGTCATCGCCTCTCCTCCCTTCGAATCCTCGGCTCAACGGGAGAGCCGTGGGACGATGAAAGCTATCTCTGGTTTTTTGAAAAAGTCGGAAAGAAAAAGCTTCCGATCATCAACATCTCCGGCGGCACGGAAATTATCGGTTGTTTTCTCGCCCCCCTTCCGATCACTCCATTGAAACCCTCCACCTTGCGGGGGCCGGGGCTGGGGATGGACGTAGATGTCTTTGATGATGATGGAAAGCCGGTCCGCGGGAAGACGGGACATCTCGTCTGCAAACAGCCGGCCCCCTCCATGACGCGCGGATTTTGGAAGGACAAAGAACGTTATCTTGAGACCTACTGGTCCCGCTGGCCGAACATCTGGTTCCACGGGGATTGGGCCCGGATCGATCAGGACGGTTATTGGTTTCTCCACGGGCGGTCGGACGACACGATGAAAATCGCCGGGAAGCGGGTCGGCCCGGCCGAGATCGAAGCGGCGCTTATCGGCCATCCGAGCGTCTCGGAAGCCGCCGCCATCGGCGTTCCCGATCCGGTCAAGGGAGAAGCGATCGTCTGCTTTGTCGTTCTGAAACCGAATCATCCCCCCGACGCCGACGCCCTGAAGGCCGAGGTGGCGAGCGCGATGGGAAAAACCCTTCAACCGAAAGAGATCCATTTCGTCTCCGACCTTCCGAAAACCCGGTCGGCTAAAATCGTCCGACGGGTCATCCGGGCAAGATATCTCGGCGAGCCGATGGGCGATCTGACATCGATCGAAAATCCCGCCGCCATTGAAGAGGTTGCAAAACAGGCCGGAGAAAGTTAAACTCATCGAACCAGTGATAGGGAGAATCGTGTCCGAATTTATTAAAGTCGCCAAAACCGGCGAGATCCCTTCCGGGAACGGCGCTCAAGAAAAATTGGATGAGTTGATCGAATTTCTTTAAGCTCCCCGGATAAAAAGGATATTGATATGTCGACGCAAAAGGAAGACCCTGATCCCCCGCTTCGCGGCCTCAGGCATCTCGCTCTGAGAGTGGCTGATATGGCCAAATCTCGAAAATTTTATGAAGAAACTCTGGGAATGAAGGTGGTCTGGGCGCCGGATACTGAAAATATTTATCTCAGCTCCGGCTCGGATAACCTGGCGCTTCATCAGATCGCCCCCGGCGCGCGCCTTTCACAGGGAGAAGGGCAGCCGTTGGATCACTTCGGGTGGATCGTCGAAAACGAAGCGGCGGTCGACGGGCTTGCCGCAAAGATGGAGAAAGCGGGCGTGGCGATCCTCAAACGTCCGAGAAGGCATCGGGATGGGAGCTACTCTTTTTACATGGCGGATCCGGACGGGAATGTGATTCAGATCCTCTATGAGCCTCACATCAGCCGGCGCCCTTAAAAGCCGGTAAGGCGAAAATAAGGACCGGGAACGAATTTCAGGAGATGCTTTTTTTGTATTTTCTCCTCTTGACCTTCGATATAAAGAAGAGTATAGTCCACCATCATCCATGAAGGGAGGGATTGAGGGGCTCACCTCCCGAACTGAGAAA
>DATDON010000010.1:0-9730 GCA_035293225.1 Candidatus Manganitrophaceae bacterium | reverse complement strand
AAAAACGAGATTGGACGAGCTTCCCCAAATATTGAATGTGTTAAAGGGGGAGATGAGTTTCGTGGGGCCCCGGCCGGAGCGGCCCTTTTTCGTCGAGAAACTTTCCCACGAAATCCTTTTCTACGCGTTGCGGCTCTCCGTCAAGCCCGGCGTGACGGGTTGGGCTCAAATCCGTTATTCCTACGGCGCTTCGGTCGAAGACGCCAAGGAGAAATTAAGGTACGACCTTTACTACATCAAACACATGTCCCTTCTTTTTGATCTACTCATTATTTTCCGGACGATCAAAATCGTTTTTCGGGGGAGGGGGGGGAGATGAAACGCGCGTCATGTTGAAATTCATTTTTTGGCTCTCATTCCTGACTGTTTTTTATACTTTTTTTGGATATCCGATGGTCCTGTCGGCATGGCGCGCGCTCAGAGCGAAAACGATCCGGAAAGGTCGGATTTTCCCTTCCGTTTCGATGGTCATCGCCGTTTACAACGAGGAAAAAGTCATCGAGAGAAAACTCGCCGATCTCCTCCGATTGGAGTACCCCCCCTCTCTGCTTGAAATCATTCTTTCTTCAGACGGATCGACCGACCGGACCGAAGAGCGGATCGCGCGTTGGATGGAAAAGTCGTCCGGCGCGCCGCCCGTGCGCCTCTTGAAGTCGTCCGCTCATGCCGGCAAAGCCGCCGCGCTCAATCGGGGCGTGGAACACGCGCGGGGAGAGATCGTCCTTTTTTCCGACGCCCGACAGCTTCTCGATTCCATATCCGTTTTGAAGCTGGTTTCAAATTTCGCGGACCCCGAGGTGGGAGCGGCGAGCGGCGAACTGATCCTGTTGGAACGGAAAAACGGCGAAGCCGCCGTCGGGATCGGACTCTATTGGCGATATGAAAAATGGCTTCGGAAAATGGAGAGCGAAATCGATTCAACGCTCGGCGCCACCGGGGCCCTTTACGCCATACGGAAGGGGCTCTACGAGCCGATCCCGGCCGACACGATCTTGGACGACGTTTTGATTCCGATGCGGATCGTCTTTAAAGGTTATCGCGCCGTTTTCGAACCGGAGGCGCGGGCGTATGACCTCTTATCGAGCCGGACTCGAAATGAGTTCGTCCGAAAAGTCCGAACCCTGGCCGGAAATTATCAGCTCCTCTGGGAAGTCGGCGCGCTCTGGTCGCCCAAAAAGAATCGACTTTTCTTCCAGTATTTTTCCCATAAAGTCGCCCGGTTGATCGCTCCTTTTATGCTGGTTCTTCTCTTTTTCTGCAATTTTTTTCTGTTGCAGGGATTTTACCTGGTGTTTCTGATCCTTCAAATTATCTGGTACGGCTTGGCGTTATGGGGAGGGATGTCTCATGAAAAAGCGCATGCGAAAGCTGCTTAAGTTTCCATTTACCTTTGTGGCGATGAACGGCGCGGCCTTCGTCGGCCTTTACTCTTTTATCCGAAAACGAAAAGATGTTTGGCTCCGTTCGTCCGAGGACGAACCGGGGGAGCCGACGACGCAAACGTCTGCGGCGCGTTCCGAGGAACGGTTGAGAAAGGTGGCGTAGCCGATCGTTTCCTTTTAAATTCGAGACGCGAAACTTCAGACCCTAAATGGGGACCGGAATGCGCTTATTTGTCGAAGAGATTTCGAACTTTGTCGCCTTTGTTTCTCTTGAAAAAGAATGGAACGACCTTTTGGCCCTGGCGCCGTCCGACGCCCCCTTTTTGCGCCACGAATGGTTTCGCGTCTGGTGGAAGGCGTTCGGGGGCGGAAAGCGGATGGCGGTCCTGACCGTCCGGTCTCAGGAAGGGCGCTTGCTCGCCGTCGCCCCTTTGATGGAGGCGCGTGGAATCCGGACGGGAGTCCCGTGCCGAATTTGGGCCTCCATGAGTAATGACCACTCCGGCCGGTTCGATTTCATCTTTTCGGAAGCGCTTCAACATCCCGTCGAAGCGGTCGAGGCGATCATCGCCTATATGGAGCGCCGCGCGCCCAAAATTCACCTGATGGAATTACAAGACCTTCCCGCCGATTCCAGGACGATCCGCCTCTTTCAGGAAGTGTCGGTTCGAAAGGGGCGCGCGATCGGCCTCGGCCCTTCGATCCGGACCCCCTACGTTCCGATCGAAGGAACATGGAGCGCCTATTTCGACTCCCTTTCGGGGCGCCTGAAGCGGAATCTCCGTCGGCGTCGCCGTCAGCTCGAAGCGCTGGGGCCGGTCACGATGGAACAGTCGACCGGCGCCGAAGTGGAGGGATGGAGCGGCCTGGCGGATCGGCTTCGGGAAGGATTCGACATCGAAGCGCTCGCCTGGAAAGGGCGGGCCGGGACCGCGATTCGGGAGAACAAAACCTTGACCGCCTTCTATCGGGAATGGGCCGGGCTGGCGGCGGAGCAAGGTTGGCTTCGGCTCTATTTTTTGAAGCTCGATGAGAGGCGGATCGCTTTTTTCTATGCGCTGCAATACGGCCGGACGCTCTATTATTTAAAATTGGGATATGACCCCGCCTTTGCGCGCTATTCTCCCGGCGTTTTGCTGCATCAAGAAATTTTAAAATCCCTATTTGAGGAAAGATTATCGGAACTCGATTTCTTGGGGCCCGCGATGGGCTGGAAACTCGATTGGGCCAAAGACGTCCGCCCCCATGTCTGGTTTTATTCTTTCCAGGAAGGGGCCGTTCCGAGCCTGGTCTACTTCATGAAATTCAAGGCGCTCCCCTTTCTAAAACGGTTTCGTTGGGCGCTGCGGCTTCAGCGCGCCCTTTTCTTGAAATCGGCGCCGGAGCGGCCACTGAAAGAGGGGGAGAAAATCGGTGACGAATAAGCATCGAGGTTCAAAAAAATATTTCATTCCGGCTCTTCCCCCGTTGGCCCCGCGCGCTCTGGCCCTGAGCGTCGGGGGAGGGCTCCCCTTCCCGTTCAACCACCCCGGCTACACCGATTACTACTTCGGCCGGAGCGCGGTGTGGCACGGCGTCAAAAGCCTCGGGCTGACCGCTCGCGACCGGGTCCTGGTCCCGGCCTACCATCATGGGGTGGAAGTCGAGGCGATTTTACGGGCCGGCCCGGCGGTCGATTTTTACCGGGTCGACAGCCGTCTTCGGATCGACCTGGAAGACGCGCGGAAAAAAATGACCCCCGAGACCCGGGTCTTCTACCTGATTTACTACTTGGGATTTCCGCAGCCGGTGGAGGAACTTCTCCGTCTCCGCAAAGAGCGCCCCTTTTTTCTGATGGAGGATTGCGCCCTTTCCCTTTTCAGCCGAAGCGGGGGAAACCCGTTCGGGGCTTTTGGAGACCTCAGCGTCTTTTCATTTCATAAGACCCTGCCGGTTCCGAATGGAGGAGGTCTGGTAATTCGTGGGGAGGGGGAGGGAACGCCCGGGAACACGGCGACCCTCCGGCGTCCCCCCCTGCGCGTCGCCCCCCCCCTCATTTCAACGCTGAGCCATCTTTCGGCGAGCGTGATGAATCATTTGAAAATGGAGCGCCCGACCGCCGGACGCCTTGTCCATTCGGTTTTGAAAAAGTCCGCTTCGACCCTCCTCCATATGGCGGGAATCGAGCGGACCAGCGTCGCCGATGCGGAATTTGATCCGGAAAAGACGGCGTGGGGGATGTCCGCCCTCTCGAAGAGGATTTTGAAGTCGATCGACCTTCCCGATGTCGTCGCGCGGAGAAGAGAGAACTTCGCCTATCTTCTCGATCATCTTGATCTTCAGGAGCGGTTCGTTTTTGAGACCCTTCCCGAGGGGGTCTGTCCTCTCTTTTTCCCCCTCCTGGCGCCGGATAAGGAACGCGTCCGTCGAGAACTGCTGGCGCACGGGATCGAGACGATCAATTTCTGGAGCGTCCCTCACCCTTCCACGCCGCGTGGAGTTTATTCTGAAACTGAATATCTCCGTTCTCATTTGCTGGAAGTCCCCATCCATCAGGGGCTCGACACAAAACGGCTCGATTATATGATCTCCAAACTGAGAAAGGCGCTCCGATGACGTCTCGACCGACGCCCGCGCCGCCGGCGCGGGTGAAAATCGAACGATTCAACGGCAAGGCCTCTGAACGTCCCTTGACCGTGGAACGTATCGGGGATGAAAGAAGGCTGGCCGATTTAAAAGAGCCGTGGGAGCGGCTTCTTTTAAGGTCATCACGGGGGAATCCATTTTTAAGTTGGGGATGGGTCGCCGCCTGGCGCCGCCATTTCGGCGAGGGGAAAGCGCTTGAAATCCTCGTGATTCGCGAGGGGGAAGAAGTGGTCGGGATCGCCCCCTTTTATATGGCGGTGGAATCCCGGTTGGGTATTCCGCTCCGGAGGCTTTCAATTTTGGGGGACGAGGCGGTCGGATCGGATCATCTCGATCTCCTCTCTCTGGATGGGTTCGAAGAAAAGGTCGCGGGCGCCGTCGCGGAATATTGGCGGCGGTCTCCGGGAAGATGGGATTTTATTCAGCTGCGCGATCTCTCCGAGAGATCGCCTCATCTCCCGTTTTTAATCGAGGCGGTTCAAAAGCAAGGAGGGTTTATTCAAAAGGAAGAGGGGGAGACCTGTCCCTATCTCCTCCTCGGCCCGTCGTGGGAAGGCGCCCTCAATCGGCTGAGCGCCGGCATGCGGTATGCCGTTCGACGAAAAATCCGAAGCGTCGAGAGGGAGGGGGGCGTTGAATGGGCGGCGATTGAAACGTGGGACGCGGGGCGCTCCGGGATGGAGGCGTTGATGAGCCTCCATCAGCAACGCTGGCGGGGGGGATCGGACGCCTTCGCCGGCCCGAGGAAAATCCCGTTCCATCGGGAGGCGTCCCAATATTTTTTTGAAAGAGGGATCGCCAAACTTTTTCTATTAAAAATAGAGGGTCGGATCGTCGCCTCTCTCTATGGTTTTTTGATGGGAGGGACGTTTTTTTATTATCAAGCCGGTTTCGATCCCGCCTGGGGAGACAAAAGCGTCGGGACGGTCCTTATGGGAAAGACGATCCAATCGGCCATTTCCCGCGGGTGGAAGGAATTCGATTTTCTCAGGGGGGCGGAGGCGTACAAGTTCCACTGGACCGACGATGTTAAAAAGACCTGGGACGTCTTTTTCTATCCACCCTCTTTAAAAGGCCGTATTTTTCGGCGGGCTCGCTTAATGGATCAAGAGCTGAGAGGGTTTGCTCGGAGGCGCCTTCCGCCAAACTGGTTGGAGCGCCTCCGCGCCTTAAAAATGAAGGGGTTCGATCGATGAAAGCCGCATCCGACGCATTGGCGACAAACGGTCTTTTTCTCTCCCCTTATCGTCGGTGGATGAAATCTTCTTTGGCGGGGATCGCTTACTACAGCGGCCTCCTTGATTTCTACATTCAGTTCCGGGACCGCTGCCCCGCTCAGAAGCGCCTCTTCGCGCTCGGCTATCACGCGGTCGTCGAAGATGTCCGTCGGTCCCTGGAGGAGGGGATGGCGCCCCCTCAACTGATTTCCAAGGAGGTGTTTGAAAAGGAGATCGATTATATCGCGTCGCAGTTCGATTTTTTCTCGATTGACGAGGCGGTCGATTTTATCGGGGGAAAACGCCGGCTGAAACGGGACAGCGTCATGCTCACCTTCGACGACGGGTATGAGGGGATTTATCATCACGCTTATCCGATTTTGAAAAGAAAGGGGGTTCCGGCCGCTCTTTATCTCTGCCCGGATTACGTCGGCGCCGGCCGTCTCCTCCTTCACGACCGTCTCTTCTATTTGATTCGAAGGATGATTCTGGCGCGTGTTCCGATTCAATCGGTTCTCTCCGAGGAGGCGCTCCCCTGGCGTTTGGAAGAGATCGGTCCGGCGGCGGGTTCTCCTCTTTATCTGACACGGTTTCTCCTGGAAGCGGCGAGGCCCGTTCCGTTGGAGCGGCTGATTCAAAACCTTCAAGAAAGATTCAACGCGGCCGAAGAGGAGTTCCCGTCGGACGCGAAAATACTTTCTTGGGATATGGCGCTCAAAATGTCGGAAGAGGGGATGACGGTGGGGTCGCACACGGCCAGTCATTGTCTCCTGACGAAGGCGCAGCCGATCCAAGTCTTGGAAGAGCTTCGCCGATCAAAGCAAGCGCTCGAAACCCGCCTTCGGAAAAAAGTGGAGAGTCTCGCCTACCCGGACGGGCGATTCAACCCGTTCGTGATCGAGGCGGCGCGGGCCTGCGGCTACCGATCGGCGGTCGCGACCGCCGACTTCGTCAACCGGGTGGGGAGGAACCCTTATACCTTGGGGCGACGGCTACTCTGGGAAAACAGCGCCTGGGGGGGGCTTTCAAGATGTTCCAAGGCGATGGTGGCCTGCCAGGTGAAGGGGCTCTTTAAGGCCCCGAATCAAACGGGCGCCTAAAGATCAACCTGAAAGGGATGTCGGTGGAATTCGGAGAAACCATGCATGACTGGAAAAGGGCGGATGTCCCCTCATGGGCGGGCCGGCCCTTCGTTTCCGGTTCGATGGAAGCGGGGAAAAGGATTTCCGGAAGAGACATTGTCACGGAAAATCGGCCTCCCCTTTGGCAGGACCGGGCGGCGCACCTAGCCCTGATCTTTTTTTTGGCCTTGATTTATATCACGCCGGGAAGCCTCTCCCCGTTATTGGAAGGCGTTCCGATCGCGAAGGGGGTCGCCGTTCTCTCTTCTTTCTTTCTCTTGTGGGCGAAAGGGTCGCGCGGGGAGAAATGGCGAATCTTTGACAAGACGTCATTCTGGTTGATCGTCTTCGTGGCGATAGAAGGTTTTTCAATTCTGACCGCTCTTTGGAAGGTCTACGCCCTGACCGTTTTTTTGAACGCGCTGAAGTTGGTCTGGATCTATTTTTTAATCATCAATTTGGTCGACAGCGTCCGGCGGGTCCGGTCGGCGTTTTGGACCCTCGTCTTGGCGGCAATGGCCCCCGCCGCGGGAGCGCTGATCCGTTATCTGTCGAAGACCGATTTGGTGGAAGGCTACCGGGCCGCATGGGTCGGCGTCTTCGCCGATCCGAACGACCTGGCCTATCACCTTATCGTCTTGATTCCCATTTTATTGGCCCTGCTTGAAACGGAGCCTTCTCCCCGGCTGAAGGGGGTCCTCTTGATCGCCCTGGCCGTTTTTATCGCGGCGATCTATGTGACATTTTCGCGCGGCGGGTTGATCGGTCTGACGGTGATCCTTTTTTTTCGGGCGTGGCGATCCAAAAATCGGATGATGAATATTTCGGCCGGCGCGCTGATTTTGATCGCCTTGCTCGGGTGGGCGCCCTCGGGTTATCGGGAGCGGGCCGAGACGATTTTGAAATTTCGTCAAGACGAGTCGGCGATGGGAAGAATTTACGCGTGGCGCGCCGGCGTTTCGATGGCGCTCGATCGGCCTGTATTGGGGGTCGGCGTCGGTTGTTTTGTATTGGGATGGCCGATTTACGCCCCACCGGAAGCGGGGACCAAGTGGCGGGCCGCCCACAACACCTTTGTCGAGGTTTTGGGCGAAAACGGCATCTTAGGATTCATCGCGTTCTTTGCTTTTATCGCGACCGCTTTGAGAGGGGCTCAAAAGGTCAGGCCGGAGAGGTTTGACCCGATTCCGTTGTTGCTCAGGAAAAGCTGGAACCGATCCCCCCTCTCCTACGGAGAGGCGGGGAAGAGGGGGACAAAAAAAGGCCTCGATCAGATGGAACGGCTTGAACGCTACGCCCGTGGATTGGAGATCGCTCTGTGGGGTTTTCTCGCCTGCGGCGTGACCCTCGGCGTCTCCAGGAGCTGGGCGCCTTATCTCTTCGTCGCCCTGATCGTCTCTCTCCGGCGGATTTGGATGGAGCGAACTTTCGGAAAGCCTGATTTAATTCTCAAGGGAGGGACTTGAACCGATGCGTTCCACCTCGATCAGCAAGCAAGCGATTACATTGATCAGCGGGCGGGGTCTCGCCTCCCTCTTTACATTCTTGATCCCGGTCGTCTTGACGCGCCATTTAACCCCCTCCGATTATGGGACCTTTAAACAAGTTTTTTTGATTTACGGCACGTTGTTTACGGTCCTTCCGTTTGGAACCATTCAGAGCCTTTATTATTTCATCCCCAAAGATCCGGATCGGATCAAGGTCTACCTCGTCCAATCGCTGCTGTTTCTGCAGGTGTCCGGTTTGATCGCGATGTTGTTTCTTCTGACCTTGGGTCAAAAGATCTCGGTCTATTTCAACAATCCGGCCCTCGCGCCTTATCTATTCCAACTCGGCCTCTTCATCTTCCTGACGCTCTCCTCGGCCTACTTTGAAGCCCTTTTGATCTCCTCCCAAAAGATCAACCAGGCGGCGATTCTATCTTTCATCTCGGAGGCGTGTAAGACCGGATTCATGTTGGTTCCCCTTCTTTTTTGGCGTGATCTTTCTTCCCTCATGTGGGGGATGGGTCTTTTCGCCTTTTTTCGTTTTTCATTGACGATGGTTTATGTCGTTCGGCGTTATTCGCTTTCTTGGAAGGATTTCGACCGGCCTTCCTTCCGGACCCAGTTGGCCTACGCCCTTCCATTCGGGCTGGCGGTCATCTTGCAGGTGACCCAGGATCATTTCCATCAATATGTGGTCGCTTATACTTACAGCGCGGCGGTCTTCGCCGTTTATTCCGTCGGCATGTTCCAGCTTCCCTTGATTGAGCTGGTCGGGGCGCCGATGTCGCAATTGCTGATCGTTCGGATGACCTCTTTGCTCCGCCAAGGAGGGGCGGCCGGCGAGGTGTTGGCTTTGTGGCGGGACATCACAAAAAAGCTGGCGATCGTTTTTATCCCCGCCTTTGTCTTCTTACAGGTGATGGCGCGCGAAGTGGTCGTTTTCCTTTTCACCTCGGCGTATCTCCCCAGCGTTCCGCTCATTAGACTCTCGGCCGTCTCTCTTTTGACCGCCTTTCTCTTGGCGGAAGGGGCGCTTCGGGCGTACGCTCAGACCCGCTTTATTTTGAAGGTGACGTTTATAAAAACGGCGTTGACCCTTTTATTTATTTTTCCATTCCTAATGTGGTTTGGTTTATTGGGTGGATTGATCACTTTGACCTCGGTCCTCGTCTTCGCCAAGGGGGTCTCTCTCTGGAAGATGTCCAGACTGGTCCCGGTCTCCGTCGGCGTCCTGCTTCCGTGGAGGGACTTCAGCGCCATTTCAGTATTTTCGCTCCTTTCCGCCGTTCCGGTTTTCTTTATAAAAAGTCTCCACTTTACCTCCACATTTTCCGTGTTGTCGATATCGGCGTCGGTCTATTCCTTGCTTTATTTGTTTTTTCTCTTCACCTCTTCTCTGATTTCATTCGACGAAAAGAGAGAAATGATCAGGATGGCGCGAAGCCTGGGAAGCCGTCTTCCAGCGGCTTCGAAATATTGACGGGGAGGAGTTCGGGAATTCGATGGAAAAAACAACAGTGATGCATTTGATCGATTGTCTCTACATCGGCGGAGGGGAAATGCAGATGGTCGATCTGATCAAAAATATCGACCGGACGAAATTTCGGCCTCTGATCGGGGCCCTGAAAAAAGAGGGTCAGCTCCTGCCGATTCTCGATCGAGAGGGGGTTCCGACGATAGAGGTTCCTGTTCGCGGGAAGCTCTATTATCCCCGTTCTTTGAGGGAGATCGTTCGGTTCGCCCGGTTTTTGCGCGAAGAGAGGGTTCAGATCCTTCATACCCAAGACCTCTATTCTCATTTGGTGGGGGTTCCCTCCGCCTGGTTGGCCGGGGTTCCATTTGTGGTGACCAACCGTCTTGATATGGGGCATACCCTCACGCGGCGAAGCCGCCTTGCG
>DATDON010000009.1:0-2636 GCA_035293225.1 Candidatus Manganitrophaceae bacterium | reverse complement strand
CCGCCGGTATTTGCGGATGAACGACTCCACGTCGGGAGGAGGATAACGCCGGATCGTCGGATCGAGTTCTTGGATCGCTTTGAGATAGGCCTCATACGGATCGTCGCCGTCGAGGACGCGATATCGCCCTTCCGCATGGTTTCCGTTGGCGCCGGAAACCATTTCCCGGAAGTCATTAGAGAGAATCAGCGTCGGGAAGGAGTATCGGAGGCGTCCCTCGGTCACCTTGGTGTCTTTGGCTTCCGGGACCGGTCGGCGCGTCGCCTCCCAATCTTCTTGAAAGGCTTTTTTCGCCGCCTCGCCGTCGATCTCCCGCGCCAGCCGGTCCAGGTCGATTCCGGGGAGCTCATTCGCCAACGACAGCAGATCGGCCGGTCTGTCGGCGGGCCGCTTCTCCGTTAAAATCGCCTCGCGGACGCGCCGCAGATAACGATCTTCCAGGTCGGCCCCTTGAAGGCCGACCGCCTTGACCGCGACGCAAGCCGGATGAGAGGAGGTCGGGGGGGATTCAAACCAAAACCCGACATCGATCGGCATCTTGTTCTCTAAAGAGACCTCCTCTTGATGCTCGGCGAGCGCCTTCGCGTCCCCCCCGTGCAGATCATAAAGCGGATCGTAGAAATCGGGAGACCAGCGCGCCATCAGTCCTCCCAACCGATGCCGCCATTCGATTTGATCTTTAAACTCCTCCCTCAGCTTCCGGTAACGCGGTTCGTTGGCCCACGACCAGGAGCAGAAAGGATCTGTAAAATATTCCGCTTTCAGTTTGTCCATCTTCCACGCTCACATGCAACACCTACGACACATGCAGTGTCCCACCCTGTGTCCCATCCTCCCTTCGGCCGGCGCCGACGATCATGCCGCCAGATTTTTTCTCCGCTCCTCAAATTCTTGATGATCGATCTCGCCGCGGGCGTAGCGCTCCCTCAGGATTTTAAGGGCGCTATCTTCTTTCACCGATTCCTGGGTCGGGCCTCTTCCCCCGGTTCCGCCGGCGTTTCGAACGATCCAGACGATCCCCGCGATCACCAACGCCAGAAACGCCAGCCACAGGATCGTCCAAAAAACCATCATAAATCCACCCAACATTCCGGGCCCCATCATCCAGCCGTGCGGCATTGAAATCTCACCCCCTTGCGCATGCAGTACCCCACCATGGAATATCATCTCTCCCTGGAACAAATCTTATCTCTCCTTGAAGCGGCCCCCACCGCCGATCCCCTTATTTTTCAGGGGAGTAATCCCAACGGAGGATCCAGGCCTCCTCTCCGGAGACGCTCCGGGCCGCGAGATCAACGGTGTCCCTTGAAAAAGAGAGGATCAAAGCGCCATGCTCGTCCTGATTCTCAAAACGGGAGAGGTTATTTCTGAGAGTCCGCTCCGCGTCGGACGCCTTCGTTCCGGGAATAGATTGCCTGTCACCGCCCGATTCGAGCTGAAGCGCCTTATTGAAATGAAGACGTCCCCCCTTGGCGGTGGAGGGGCTCTCTTTTTCGAGTGAAAAAGGGGCGTCCAGGCTGATTTGTAAACCATCACGTTGATCTAAAGATTGAGTCTTCTCAACCGGGGCCGAGGGAGGATCGGCGCTCGGTTGGGCCCTTAACAGCGGCGTCGGTTCCGCTCCAACCCAGATCAAAATTAAAATCGTCGGTAATAACCGTTTCATTTTCCTACCTCTCGATAGGTTTGTCTTGGTTTTATTATGAGACGATTCGATAGAAAGAACAACCCCCCAAAAAGGGGGAGGTCCTGCTAAGCTTTGAAGCGCCAGGCGTGATGGTGGGGCGGGTTGAAGAAACGGACCGAGCGGCGCTTGAAGGGACCGACGAGCGCCATACCGGCGACAAAGCCTCCGATATGGGCGAAGAAGGCGACCCCGCCCCCCTTCTGCCCCGCCGCCATTCCGCCGCTGAGAAGCTGGAGAAGAAACCAGAGGCCGAGAACCCATCCGGCGGGGATGTACATGATCCTCATGAAAAATCCGAGCGGAATCAGCGTCAAAACCTGGGCATGGGGATAGAGAAGGATATAAGCCCCCAGAATGCCCGAAATCGCGCCGCTGGCGCCGATCATCGGGACCACCGATCCGGCGCTGGTCAAGGCATGGCTCATCGCCGCGATCACGCCGCAGAGAAAATAGAAGAAGGTGAAGCGGAGACGCCCCATCGCCTCCTCGATGTTGTTTCCGAATATCCAGAGGTAGAGCATGTTTCCGGCCAGGTGCATCAGCCCGCCGTGGAGAAACATGCTGGTGAAGAGACTGAGGGGAGGGGGGACGCCCCGGGCCTCCGGCGGAAGCGTTTCGATCCCGAAGAGGACCGCCGGGATCGCCCCGAACCGGTAAACAAAAAGTTGGCCGGCCTGCGGTCCGAGGGAGATTTGATAGAAGAACACCAACACATTGACGGCGATCAGGCCGATGGTCAAGATCGGCCGGACCGTGATGGGGTTGTCGTCGCGTAAAGGGATCATTGAGTCCGAGAGAGAGGGCTTCTCTGTTTTTTCATCCTTTTTAATTTACTCTGTTTGTGTGTTGAGATCAAGAGAATCAGGTGATGGGTCGTGTCCTCGTTTGATTTTTATCTTGTCGCATGGTCTATCGTAGGGGCGCAATATATTGCGCCCCTACGAGGGGA
>DATDON010000008.1:0-3198 GCA_035293225.1 Candidatus Manganitrophaceae bacterium | reverse complement strand
GAGGTCCCGGAGCGATTCGACGGTCAAGGTCCTGCGGGTCGCCACCGCGCGGGCCCGCCGCTCTTCCAGGGGGGCGTCATCCAAAAAGGCGTAAGGTTGGGCGTTTAAGATTTGGTATGAAAAGGGGGTCGGCTCGCGCGTGTCGACGCAGGCGACCTGGACCTCCCCCTTATCGATTTCCCGAAGAAGCTGAAGCCACCCCTCGAGGTCCATCGCCTCATGAAGGGCGTCGTTCACCGTCTGCTTGATTAAAGGATGGTCCGGCAGAGGGAGGTCTCCCGGATAGGAGCCGTTCTCGGGGCAGGCGGTGATGGCGGGAAAGACCGCCGAGAGGAGATCGTCGGCCCGGAAACGTTGAAGCGCCGGAGGAACCTTTTTCCCTCCCCTCCGCCTCAGGACCGCCAAGGCGCGGGTCGTGTTCCATCGCCACCGGGTGATGAAAATCGGCGAGGCGAGGAGCGCCTGCGTCAAAAGCGATTCCCCTCGATCGGGAGGGATCATCCGGGGGGTCTCCTCCAATGGAAAGCTCTGCAGCGGGCCGAGGGAGAGGACGAGTCCATTGTCGTCGGCGCTCGCCTGAAGCTCGAAATCAAACGTCCTGCAGAACCGTTTCCGAAGGGCCAGGCCGTACGCCCGGTTGATCCGGCCTCCAAAGGGGGCGTGGATCACCAGTTGCATCCCCCCCGATTCGTCGAAGAATCGCTCGACCAAGAGGCGGCGCCGGGTCGGGATCATTCCGACCGCCGCTTTTTGGGCCGCGAAGTAATCGACCGCCTCCACCGCTTTCTCTTCCGAAAGGCCGGCCTCGTCCGCCAGCCAGGAGGCGGCGTTTTTCGGATCATCCAGGCGCTGATCGATCTCTTCACGAAGGGCGGAGAGCTCTTCGGAAAGCTCCCGCGTCCGGGACGGCGCCTCTCCCCTCCAGAAGGGGATCGTCGGCGCCGCGCCGTGGGCGTCGGTCACGATCACTTCGCCGGCCCCGACCCGCCGGATCCGCCACGAGGTGTTCCCCAAAAGAAAGACATCCCCCGCCAGGCTTTCGACCGCAAAGTCTTCGTCCACCGATCCGACCGTGACCTGCTCCGGCTCGGCGACCACCTTGTAATCGGCCACTTCGGGGATGGCGCCTCCGGAGGTCAACGCGGCGAGACGCGCCCCTCGCCGGGCCTTGATCCGCCCGGTCGTTCGATCCCGATGAAGATAGGCGCCGACCCGGCCGATGCGGGAAGAGATCCCCTCGCTGAGCATTTCGATAATCGCGTCAAAATCGCTTCGATTGAGCGCTTGAAAGGGATGCGCCCCTCGAACCAACTTGAAAAGCTTCTCCTCTTCCCATTCTTCAGAGGCGGTTTCGGCGACGATCTGTTGCGCCAGGATATCGAGCGGCGCTTTCGGAATTTCAATCCGGTCCAATCGGCCTCCCCGGACCGCCCGGATCAGGGCGGCGCACTCGATCAGCTCGTCCCGCGTGAGGGCGAAGAGCCTCCCTTTCGGGATCGCCCGTAGGGCGTGGCCCGACCGGCCGATCCGCTGAAGAAAGGTCGCGATCGACCGGGGGCTTCCGATTTGGATCACGAGATCGATGAACCCGATATCGATCCCCAACTCCAGCGAAGCGGTCGCCACCACCGCCTTCAACGTCCCCGCTTTTAAACGCGCTTCGGCATGCAGCCGAATCTTTTTGGAGAGGCTTCCGTGATGGGAGGCGACCGCGTCGTCGCCCAAAATTTCGGAGAGATGGCGCGTCACCCGCTCCGCGAGGCGGCGGGTATTGACGAAGACCAGCGCGCTCCGGTGTTCTTGAATCATCCCCGCCAGCCGTTCGTAGATCTCTTTCCACTGCTCGTTCGAGCAGACCGCCGATAACGGCGTTTTGGGGGTCTCGACCGCCAGATCCAACGCGCGAAGATGCCCCACGTCGACGACGGAACAATTTGAAGGGGGAGCGACCCTCCCCCCTCCACCGGCGAAGCCGGATGGAGCCTCCCCGACATCCAGTGTTCCATCCTGCTTCCCTGCGCGCGTCTCCGCTCGCTGGATGGAATCGATTCGCCGGTTCCCGACCAGGAAGCGGGCCATCTCTTCGATCGGACGCTGCGTGGCGGAGAGACCGATTCGGACCGGCCGCTTCACGCAGAGATGTTCCAGCCGTTCTAGGGAGAGGGCCAGGTGGGAGCCCCGCTTGTCGCGCGCCATCGCGTGAATTTCGTCGACGATGACCGTCTCCACGCCGTGAAGCAGCTTACGGCTCGCTTCCGCGGTCAACAGCAGATAAAGCGACTCCGGCGTCGTCACCAAAATGTGGGGGGGCCGCCGCAGCATGCTCCGGCGCTCCGCCGGAGGGGTGTCCCCGGTCCGGACCAAAACCCGGATGTCGGGCAGGACCTTCCCGTCGGCCCGGGCGGTCTCATAGATCTCGGAGAGCGGCGCCTCCAGGTTCCGTTGGACATCGTTGCTGAGCGCCTTCAAGGGAGAGACATAAAGCGTATAAATCCGGTTTTCTAGGTTTCCGGAGATGCCCTCCCGAATCAAGCGATCGAGGCATGAGAGAAACGCCGCCAGCGTCTTTCCAGACCCGGTCGGAGCGGCGATGAGGGTGTCTTGGCTTCGATGGATCGAAGGCCACCCTTGGCGCTGGGCTTCCGTCGGCGCGCCGAAGCGCCCGGTGAACCACTTTGAGATCACGGGATGAAACAATGAAAGAGGCATAGGGGGATTATATCGGAAAAAATAAAAAGGGAAAAGCGTTAGATTATTTCCCAGGAACAGAGATAGACACATCTTCTCCTGTAGGGGCGGTTCGCGAACCGCCCCTACAGTCGCACAGAACCGTCATACCCGCGCAAGCGGGACTCCAGTTCTTTCCGACCGAACGGGTGAACATCCCTCCTTGCCCAAAACCTTGATGGCCAAAGCGCTTTTGATTTTTTTCAATTCCTATCTCTGTTCTTGGTTGTGATGATTGCGCTTGACACGCGGGAAAATAGTATGTTACAAAAAATAAGCCTGATTGAAATCTTCTGAAGGCTGCCCAGAGCTGTCTTTAAAGAGGGGGAATGGATCGCTTCTCTCATCTTTGTAATGAAGCGTTCTTGCGGTAAAAGATAGGCGCGACCTCGGCGCCGCGCGCGTTAAAAATCCTGTGATCAATTATTCGCGTTGTGTTAGACGGAATCTAATCGTGAAAGGGGAATAAAA
>DATDON010000007.1:0-8935 GCA_035293225.1 Candidatus Manganitrophaceae bacterium | reverse complement strand
CGGAAGGATCTTCATCAAATACCATTCGCCGTTTCTCGTTTGAAGCTCTTTTTCTTTGAAAACGAATGTCTTGAGGACCTGATCGATATCCTGGAGCAAATCTTCATAGAGAAAATTCGAGGCGATATGGCCGATCGGCCGTCCGATATCGCTCGGAATCAGGTTGATCACCTTCGTGATGGCGGGGGTGAACCGTTTGATGTTGAGCCGGTTGTCCAAAAAGATCGTCCCCACCTCGGTGCTGCTGAGGAGGTTGATCATGTCGTTGTTGGTTTGCGACAATTCGTCGAGCTTTCCTTGAAGCTCCGAGTTGACGGTCACCAGCTCTTCATTGATCGACTGAAGCTCTTCTTTGGATGTTTCCAGGTCCTCATTGGCGCTCTGCAGCTCTTCGTTGGTCGATTGCAGCTCCTCATTGGTCGATTTGAGCTCTTCGTTCGATGTTTCCAGTTCCTCGATGGTGGTCTGAAGCGATTCTTTCGTCGAATTAAGCTCATGCTCAAGATCCAAGATGCGCTGATCCACCTGGGAAACCTCGTCCCCTTTCGCCGGGCTTTCCTCTTTTGTGAAGGCCGGCGCCACATCTTCAAAGATGACCATCATCAACCCCTGCAACGATTCCTGTTCGAAAGGTTTCACCACCAAATTGACGACGCGCCACGTCCCGTTATCTTTAATACGGATTCCGGACCGGGTGACGGCCGTTTGCTTTTTGAACGCCTTGTGGATCGCGCTCCTCAGCTCGATGCGGAGCCCTTCACGCGCCATTTTCAATATATTCAAGCTGGCCTCGCCGGTCGGAGGCTCGAGGTAATGGCCGGTCCGCCCCCGGAAATGAACGATGTCGCATTTTTCATTGATGATCACGCAGGAAGGGGCGTACCCTTCCAGCAACGCCTTCTCCGTCAGTTGGATCAAGCTCATATCGGCCGATGATTTGGGGGCCGCTCTTTTAAGCAGGTCCCTTCCCTCATTGGTGAGCGGCGCCGCCCGATATTCGGCGATGACGTTTGGAGAGCTCTTCCGCTGGAAAATCTTCAACCTTCGATCCATCAAGGTAAAGAGATCCGCGCACTCTCCGATCGACTCGGAAGGCCCGAGCATGAGAAATCCATTCGGATTTAAGGTGTAATGAAAAAGGGGGAAAATTTTTTTTTGCAATACCGAGCTTAAATAAATAAGGAGATTTCTGCAGACGATCAGATCCAATTTGGAAAAGGGGGGATCTTTGATGAGGTCTTGCTCGGCGAAAACGATCAATTGGCGAATATGCTTTTTGATTCGATAAACATTCCCTTCTTTTACAAAAAAATGCTTCAATCGCTGGGATGAAACATCGGCGAAGATCGATTCGGGATAGACCCCAGCGCGGGCGATTTCCAGCGCGTTCTCGTCGATGTCGGTCGCGAAGATCTGAATCGTGAAATTCTTCGTCCCCTTCTCCATCTCCTCGACCAAGATCATGGCGACCGAATAGGCCTCTTCTCCGGTCGAGCAACCGGCCACCCAGACCCGGACCGGCATATCCATTGTTTTTTCTTCAAAGACGCGGGATACCACCTTCTTTTTCAAGGCTTCGAACGCTTCCGGATCTCTAAAAAAGCTCGTGACCCCGATTAAAATCTCCTTGAAAAGCGCCCCGACTTCCGTCTTGTTTTGCTGAAGATAGCGGACATAATCCCCCAGTTTGGTGATCTGATGAACCGCCATTCGCCTTTCGATTCTCCGGGTGATGGTATTCCGCTTGTAATAAGTAAAGTCATGGCCGGTATGGGACCGGAGGAGGAGAAAGATCTTTTCCAAGTAGTCGAGCGCTTTGGGTTCAACGGAATCGATTTTTGAGGTTTTTAATATATACGGATGCTGGATGTATTTGATCAGTTCGCGCGGCATCTTTTCGGGGGGTAAAATATGATCGGCGCACCCGGTGGCGATCGCGCTTGCCGGCATGTTATCGTATTTAGCGGTATGGGGGGCTTGGACCAGGGTCATCCCGCCGGCCCCCTTAACCGCTTTTATGCCGAGCGCGCCGTCGCTCCCCGTTCCCGAAAGAATAATAGAGATCGCCTTTTCCTCCCGATCCTCGGCCAGGGAGCGCAAAAAGAAATCGATCGGCCCCCGAAACCCATAGATCGGGTCCGGCTCGATCAATTGAAGCGCGCCGTGTAAAATAGAAAGAAACTTATTGGGCGGGATCACATAAACGCAATTCGGTTTAATCCGCATCCCGTCTTCGGCTTGAAAGACCTTCATCGCCGTATAACGCTTCAGCAGATCGACCATCATGCTCCTGTGTTCGGGGTCGAGATGCTGGACGACCACGAACGCCAAGCCGGTATCGGGCGGCGTATTGTTAAAAAATTGTTCAAGCGCCTCCAGCCCGCCGGCCGAAGCGCCGATTCCCACCACACAAAAGTTTTGTTGAAAACGGGCGGAGGATCCGCGGAACCGCCGAGGACGGCCGGATTTTTCCGAGAGGCGGGAAGGCGCCTTTTTTTGCGCGCCCTTCTTTTTTTCCATCGATGACCTCTTTTATCGAGGGCTCAATGACACAAGGAGGAAGAGAGTAGATCGTAGGGGATACCCTATCATAATTAAAAACTTTATTCCACATAAAATAATACAGATAGCCGCCGTTTAAAGAAACAGACGGGCCGCGGCCCGTGTATTCCGCCATCACTTTCCGGCGGCGCCTGCCGTTCCCGCGATTGACATGGCGTCGATGGGGATGTTACATTAAGCCGATGGGAAAAAAGAAATTGGGACTCCTCCTTTCCACTCCTCCCGAAAATAAAAATTTAAAAACAGTCGTCTCCCTTGCGAAAGAAGCCCTTCATCAAGGAATGGACGCCTATCTTTACTTAATCGACGACGGCGTGCGGAATCTCGACCGGCCGGAAATAGACGAACTTGCCCAACAAGGAGCGAAACTTTTTCTTTGCGCCTACGGCGCGCAACGAAGGGGAATTCCAAACAGCGAGAAGGCGGCTTTCTGCGGTCTCGTGGTCCTCTCGGATCTGATGAAAGGATGCGACCGGTTCGTCACTTTTAATTAAATGACCCCCAAGACGCTCGTCCTCATTCGAAGCAATCCGAAGGAAAGTCACCGCGCCTGTGAAGGGGTTCGGATTGCCCTCGGGCTGGCGGCGGGAGAACACGCGGTAGAGGTCGTTCTCGCCGGGGAGGCGGCGCTTCTTCTCGCCCCCGACGCCGAAGAGTCCGTCGACGGCGAAATGGCGGTGAAGTTCCTCGCCTCCCTCAAAGAATTCATACCGCATTTCTTCGTTGAAAAGGAGAACGCCCGGTTGATCGACCTATCCGACAGCGAATACTCCATTATCTCCCTCTCCTCGGATGAAGTCGCGGAGAAGATCGCGGACGCCTCCCGATTCGCCGTTTTTTAAGAGGACCCATGAAACGGATTCTACATATTTTGAAGCGCAAAAACGACCCCTACCCGTTGGAGATCATTCGGAAACAGAGTGAAACGAATGAGGTGACGGTGATTCTGATTCAGGAGGCGACGCATTTGGAGCTGAAGGGGACGAAGGCTTCCGTCTCGATCCTCCGGGAAGATCAGGAGGAGGGGCGCCCCGCTTCTTACCCTTCCATCGGTTACAAAGAGATGTTGGACCGTATTTTCAACGCGGACTTGGTCGTGACCTGGTAGTCTTTAGCTTTTGCTCTCCAGATACTCTTCATGCCACGCCATCTGAATCGCCTCCAGAATCGACTCGTTCGACTTCATCGGGTCATCCGCAAAACCGGGGAGGCTCGCGACCATTTTGTGCAGGTCGGTAAAACGGACGGTGAGAGGATCGGTCTCCGGATGTTGTTCAACCAGCAAAAGGGCGATCTCTTCCGAGTCGCGCCAACCCAACTTCATCTCTCCCCTCCTCCCTTAAAATGAGCGAAAAACGGCCCGCTAATGCTGTTCGGCGGACCGGAACGGCTGCGTTTTCTTCGGAATCTCCACCACCACGTCTCCTTTAATCCGGGCCTGGCATCCGAGGCGCGAGGCGAGGGTCAATCCCTCAGCGGTATCGAGGCGGTCCTCCTCATCCTCGTCCATCTCGGAGAGGTTTTTGCCCCCCTCACGGACAATGACATGGCAGGTGGTGCAGGCGCAGTTTCCACCGCAATTGTGTTCCAGGTCAACGTTGTGATTGAGCGCCACGTCGAGAACCGTCTCCCCTTCCTTGGCCTCAAAGGTCCTATCGGGCGCGCCTTCTGTTTTAAATGTGATCTTCGGCATTGTAAGTTGAGAATAACGTTATTCGTGAATCGTTGTTTATATTTTACGTTTAACGGATAACGATTTACGAATAACGATCGTTTATAAATCGGACAGCTTCTTGTCTTGAAGCGCCTCTTTCAGCGTTCGGTCCATCAAGGTTTCGGCCAGACGCTTCGTCGATTGATCCAACTTGTCCAACGCTTCCCGAATTTGATGATGGTCCGTTCCATGGATCGCCGCTTTCAGGTCGGCGACGCTTTGATCTATTTTTCGCCGCTCCTCCTCGTCGATCAACGACGCCCCCCGGGGCGCCGCCTTCTCGACGTGGCGTAGGACCGTCTCCGCCTCATTTCGGGCCTCGATCAACATCCGCTCGTTTAAGTCCTCCCGCGCGTGCTCGATCGAGGCGACGATCATCGACTCCACCTCGTGATCGGTAAGGCCGTAGGTTGGTTTCACCTCGACCGATTGGGCCTTCCCGCTCCTCAAATCCTTCGCCGTCACGTTCAAAATCCCGTTCGCGTCGATCAAAAATGTCACCTCGATGCGGGACATCCCCGCCGGGAGGGGGTCGATCCCGGTCAGGTTGAATTTCGCCAGGCTCCGGCAATCCTTGACCAGCTCCCGCTCCCCCTGCATGACATGAATCGAAACCGATGTCTGCCCGTCGACAAAGGTCGTAAACATCTCCTTCGCGCTGGTCGGAATGGTCGCGTTCCGCGGGATCAACCGGCTGACCACCCCCCCCATCGTCTCGATCCCCAACGAAAGCGGGGTGACGTCGAGAAGAAGCATGTGGGTGATCCCGCCGGCGAGGATATCGGCCTGCACCGCAGCCCCCAGCGCGACCACCTCCTCCGGGTTCAATTCGCTGTGCGGCGTTTTTTGGAAAAGATCGGCCACCTTCTTTTTCACCAACGGAATGCGGGTCGATCCGCCGACGAGAATCACCTCGTCGATCTCCCCCGGTTTCAGGCGGGCGTCGGCCAAGGCCTGCCGGCAAGGGGTCATCGTCCGCTCGATCAGGTCTTGGATCAAACTTTCGAATTCATCCCGTCGAATCTCCCTCCGGTATTCTATCTTTTTATCCGGAAACGAGAGCGCGATCTCCGTTTTCTCGTCCGAAGAGAGCCGGCATTTGACCTTTTCCGAGACAAGACGGATTTCCTGGAGCGTCTCGGGGAAAACGGCCAGATCGATTCTCTCTTTCCGGGAAATTTCCCCCAGAATCAACCGCATCAGGCGCCGGTCGATGTCGTCCCCCCCCAAATGGGTGTCTCCGTTCGTCGCAAGGACTTCAAAAATTCCATTTTTGATCTTGAGGATGGAGACGTCGAAGGTTCCGCCCCCCAGATCATAAACGACGATCGTCCCCTCTTTTTTCTTCTGGAGCCCGTACGCGAGGGAGGCGGCGGTCGGCTCGTTGACGATCCGGAGGACCTCCAGCCCGGCGATCTTTCCGGCGTCTTTGGTCGCCTGGCGCTGGCTGTCGTTGAAATAGGCCGGGACGGTGATCACCGCCTGACGGACCGGCTCTTTGAGAAAGGCCTCCGCGCGCCGCTTCAACTCCATTAAAATAAACGCCGAGATCTCCGGCGGAGTATATAATTTGCCTCCGATCTGAATCCGAATCACCTCTTTTTGCCCTTGGGCCAGTTGAAAGGGGATCAGGCTGAGATCTTCCCGGACATCTTCCAGCCCCTTCCCCATGAAGCGTTTCACCGAATAGATGGTTCGTTCGGAGTGAGAGATCAGCTGTCTCTTCGCCGGGTCGCCGACGACGATTCCATCCGGCCCTCCCTCTTCTCCAAAAGCGATGACGGAAGGGACAATTCCATTCCCCTCGGCGTCGGTGATGACTTTCGGAGTCCCTCCCTCCATGTAAGCGACCAAGCTGTTGGTCGTTCCCAAATCGATTCCGACAACCTTCGGCATGATTTTCCTTTCCCGTTTCCTAACACAAATCCAAAAATAATCGTGACCCCGGTTTCGTAGGGCCGAATCTTGTACTCCCCCTCCTCAGGCCGGTCACAGGGAACGCCCCGATGACGGCGCCGCGGCGCCAATATCGTTTAAAATGCGATCTAAATAGGCTTGATGCGAGAGGGCTTTTTTCATCTCCTCCAAACACTTTTTTTGCTCGCCCGTCCATCCCCGATCGGAATCGAAGGCGCCCCGGCCATCCGCCAGGCGGTCCCATTCTTTAAAAAGCGTTTCAAGACGGCCCGACTCTTCGTTTCTCCGCTTTTGGAATTTTTCCCGCGCCCCCTCCAGGGTCGAAACCAGAGCGGCCCGCTCTTCGGCGCTTCCCCCTTCCGCTTTGGCCTCTTCCAACGTCTCTTGAAGCTCAAAAATTTCGTCAAACAGATCGGCCGGGGCTTCCGTCCGGATCGGTTCTCCTCCCTCCACCCACCCGATCAGGTATTCCAACCGCCGATGCGGATCTTTCAAGGCGCGATACGCTTTATTTAAGATCGCCGCGTTCTCAAGGGAAATCGCTTTTTCCGCTTCGGACCTCTTTTGATAAAAATCGGGATGAAACTTCCGGCTGAGTTCGTAAAACCTGGGCTCCAACGCCTTAAGATCGATGTTTAAGCGGGGCTCCAGACCGAAGCAGGTGAAATAATCGATCTCCGGCGGAAGCGGTTGCAACGAGGCGCAATTGGAGCAGAAGTAAAGATCGGGCGCCTCCTTCCGGCAGCTCCAGCATAGGCGCTTCGGCGCCCTTTTGTTCGTTACAATCAAACGACGCTCCCAAAAAATAGGCTCATAAAACAGAACGGCCCCTCACGGGGCCTTTGTTTAGCGAGTGTCCATTTTCCACGCAAGATTTGACGCAGGAACGGGGCGGCGAACGGGGATTCCCTTTGAGATTAAAATCTCACGCGGAAAAAGATTCTCCGCAACCGCAGCTCCGCTTGGCGTTCGGATTGTGAAATTTAAAACCTCCCCCCACCAGCTCGGCGCTGAAGTCGAGGGTCGTCCCGGCCAGGTAAAGGGCGCTCTTTTCATCCACGATGACCCGCAGCCCCTCCATCTCGAACGAGGCGTCGTGCGGGGCCGCTTCCGTTTCAAAATTAAGGTTGTAAGAAAGCCCCGAACAACCCCCCCCCTGAACCCCGACCCGAAGGGCGACATTCCCCAAATTTTTTTTCTGGATGATGCTTTTAATCTCTTTAACCGCGTTGGGGGTCAGGGCCAGAATCTGTTCCTTATTGGTCGCGCTTTCCATTTTTCCTCCAAGTTCTTTTAGCCGTTTTCCCCGTTCTTCTTTTTATAATCTTCGATGGCGGCTTTGATCGCGTCTTCAGCCAAGACCGAACAATGAATTTTGACGGGTGGGAGGTTCAACTCATTGACGATTTCGGTATTTTTTATTTTGAACGCCTCATCAACGGTCTTCCCTTTAATCCATTCGGTCGCCAAGCTGGAGCTGGCGATCGCACTGCCGCATCCGAAGGTCTTGAACTTGGCGTCTTCAATCACGCCGTTTGTCACTTTCAGTTGGAGCTTCATCACATCGCCGCATTCAGGCGCGCCGACGATGCCGGTTCCAACCGAAGGATCACTTTTGTCCAAGCTCCCCACATTCCGGGGATTATTGTAATGATCGATCACCTTATTGCTGTACGCCATTGGATCCTCCCTCTTTCAAGCTCCCTTTTAATGTTTTGTCCATTGAACGTTTTTTAAATCGATCCCCTCTTTCGCCATCTCATAGAGCGGGGACATCTCGCGGAGCCGTCGAACCGTCTCGATGACGCGTTGACCGACATAATCGACCTCTTCGTCGGTATTAAAGCGCCCCAATCCGAACCGAAGAGACGAGTGGGCCAGATCGCTTCCCACCCCCAACGCCCGAAGCACGTACGACGGCTCCAGCGTGGCGGTGGTGCAGGCCGATCCCGAAGAGAGCGCGATCTCTTTCAGCCCCATCAACAGCGATTCTCCTTCCACATAGGCGAAGCTCATGTTCAGGTTTTGAGGAAGCCGCCGCTGCGGATGGCCGTTGAGATAGATCTCGTCGAGCCCTTTGAGCATTTGGTCCTTCAGCCGGTCGCGCATCCGGGTCAACCGGGCCGACTCTTCCATCATGTCCGTCCCGCAAATTTCGCACGCCTTTCCAAGGCCGACGATCCCGGGAACATTCAGCGTGCCCGACCGCATCCCCCGTTCGTGACCGCCGCCGTCCATCATCGGAGCGATTCGGACCCGGGGATTTTTCTTTCTGACGTACAATACGCCGATCCCCTTGGGGCCGTAAATTTTATGGGCCGAAAAAGACATCAGATCGATCCCCATCGCCTGGACATCCACCGGAATCTTTCCGACCCCCTGCGTCGCGTCGCAATGGAAGAGAACCCCTTTTTCCTTGGCGATCCGACCGATTTCGGCGACCGGCTGAATCACCCCGATCTCATTATTTGCCATCATGATCGAAATAAGAATCGTCCCCTCTTTAATCGCCCCCTTGACTGCGCCGGGGTCGATCAACCCGTCAGGCCCGACCTCCAAATAAGTAACTTCAAACCCCTCTTTTTCAAGCCGCTTGGCGGTGTCAAGGATCGCTTTATGCTCGGTGACTGCGGTAATGATGTGGTTTCCCTTTTCCCGGTACATCTCGGCGACCCCTTTGAGGGCCAGGTTATTCGATTCGGTGGCGCCGCTGGTAAAGATGACCTCTTTGGGATCACAGTG
>DATDON010000006.1:0-5827 GCA_035293225.1 Candidatus Manganitrophaceae bacterium | reverse complement strand
GATCGTTTCGAAAGGGAGGGACGCCTCGGGGGCGTTCTTTGTCGATCTTCAACTGACCAACAGCGGGACAGGCCATGCCAGAGGGGTCAACCTCAACCAACTGTTGTTGCGGACTTTAACCGGGACAGGGACGGCGACGCTCAGCGCTCCCCCCTTGCCGATCGCGGCGGGGAATCTGGACGTCGGCGCCTCGACGACCATTCGTCTCACTTTAAACGTTCCCTCCACCGTGGCCAAATTTTCGATCACCGAGAACGGGACGCTGCGGGATGTCGCCGCGACGAGCTTAAACTTTTCCATCGGCCAGGCGGTGATCCCGTAGAGAGAAGAAGATCGTGGAGTGTCAGTGAATCAGAAAAAATGGAAAAGGGGACAAGAGATGAGAAGAAAACAGTTTAAACCGTTTTTGGGGATATTGATCTTCGGCCTTATTTTGCTCCTGGCCCGTCCCTCCGCCTACGCGATTCCGGATTGGAGTTTTACCCTCATCCCGGCCAACGGGGATCTGTCCGGCGCGCCGGGCGCTGCGGTCGGTTGGGGTTACGAGATTACAAACCTCGATTCGAACAACTGGCTGCTCCTCACCGGCGTCAGCGCCGATCTGTTTCAGAACGGAACCCCCGACGCGTTCATTTTTGATTATCCCATCCTGGCCCCCGGCGCCACCGCCAGCGTGCCGTACACACAGCCGGGGCCTGTACAGGCGCCGAGCGGTCTCTACCAGTTCACCTGGGACGCGGGCGCGCCGGTGGGGTTTGTCAACAGCGGGACGTTCATCCTGACCGCGGAGTGGTACGACGGCGATCCCTTGGCCGGGGGGGCGTTCCTTGATTTTGCGCCGGATAAAAGCGCGCTTTATTCCGTAACGGTAACGAGCGCGGCCGTTCCCGAGCCGGCGACCCTCTGGCCGCTGATTTCCGGGATGGCCGGTTTCGGCTTATGGAGGAGGAAGGTAAAAAGCGGTCGGTTTAAAATTGCGGGAAGTGGCCCGACATCCCCATGAAGAGGAGCATCGGGAAGGAGAGGACGAAATTCGTTCTCGACGCCAGAAAGGCCCGCCGGGCATATTTCGCCATCTCGGCGGGAGGGGGGGTCCGGGTGGCGGCTGCTTCGGCGGTCATCCGGATGACCGCTTTTTGGTTGGGCCAGATGATGAGCCAGACGTTCAGAAACATAATGAGGCCGAGCCCCCCGCCGATCAGGATCGACATGTTCGAGATCCGGCCGATCCCCATCAGCCCGAACCCCGCCAGGACGGTCACCAACGCCGACCACCGGAACCACCAGAGCGCCCTGGGAAGCAACTTCTGGACGACCCCGCTCTTGGTCGAAGGGTCGGCCTCTTTCATAAAGGGGACCTGAACCAGGTTGAAATAGTAGAGAAGCCCGATCCAGGCGACCCCCGCGACCAAATGAACCGACCGGAAGAGAATCTGGACGATGGCGTCGGCGTTCAACACACGCAGCTCCTTCTTTTAAAATCTTGCTTCGACCCCGGGCGCGTCTTCCGTGATAAAAGCGCGCGACCGATTTGATTATCCCCCGAACATCCCCGCCGGCGCATGGCTGGAACCGGCCATAAAAAAGAGCATCGGAATCGATAGCATCACGTTCGTCCGCGAGGCGAGGAACGCCAGACGGGCGGCGCGGCTCTTCTCTTCGGCGGTCGCCTGGACCAGCCCGAGAACTTTCTTTTGATTGGGCCAAATGATGAGCCAGACGTTCAGGAACATGATCGTTCCGAGCCAGGCCCCCATTCCGATGACGGCGGAAGCCCCCTGGAGCATGAACGCCTCTCCCAGGATACCGCGGGTCATCAGCATCAACACCCCGAAGAGCCAGGTTCCAAGGGCCCCGTATCGGAAAAAGAAAAGGGCGCGCGGGACCAGGTGCTTGAACGCCTCGGCCTTCGCGTCGGCGGTCACCGCCTTGAGGAATGGAACTTGAACCAAGTTAAAGTAGTACAACAAGCCGATCCAGGTGATTCCCGTGAGGAAGTGGCCCCATCGGAAAAAAAGTTCCCAAGTTAACGCAGCCATAGCCCCTCCTTATCATTTTAAAGAACAGTCGCGACACTTCGGCGCCGGATTAAACCAACGCCTTGACCACCAGAAACAGGATAAAGGTGAGGACAAAACCGGAAATAACGGTCCCCCATATCGAATCGAGCGGATTTTTCATAATTCCCTCCGTGGTTGAAAAAGTGAGGAGACCTCTTGATACCCTTCATGCGGCGCCATCCATCCGGAAAGAGGGGCGCCGATTCTGTCGGACCCGCGAGCGAAATAAGAGTTTGAACATTCGCTATCTCAAAATACACAACCGGAGGTTTGTTCGTCAATCAAAAAATTGCGCGCCGACAACTTATTCGATCAATACCGATACAAAGAGAGGGCGATTCGTTTCAGGTATGGGAGGAATTGCCGCGCCGGGGCGCATATGTTATGATGACGGTCGGTTATGAAAAATAAGAAGAAATTCGATGTCATGGTCATCGGGGCGGGGAGCGCGGGGCGCTACGGGGCCAAGGCCGCCGCAAAGTTGGGGGCGAAGGTCGGCCTCGTGGAGAGCGGTCCGTTTGGGGGGCTTTGCATCTTAAAAGGGTGCATGCCGACCAAGGCGTACCTCCGCTCTTCATATCTGGTCGGGCTGATCAGGAAGGCGCCGGCGGTGGGGGTCTACCCCTCGAAGCTGATCGGTCTTCGATTTGACCGGATCAAGCGGAGAAAAGACCGTTTGATTCAAGAGATGGCGGAGGACGCCCGAAAGGGGATCGAACGCCATCCGAACATCACCCTCCTTTCAGGGAAGGCGAGGTTTCTATCTGAAAAGGAGCTTCAAGTCGGACGATCGAAATACGCCTGCGATCAATATCTGATCGCCACCGGCTCCAGAGAGTCGATCCCGCCGATTCCCGGTTTAAAAGAGGCCGGATTCCTCACCAGCGATGGCGCGCTTGAGATCGAATCGCTTCCGGCGTCGATGGCGGTCATCGGCGGCGGGGTGGAAGGGGTCGAATTCGGCCAGTTCTTTCACCGGATGGGGGTGAAGGTGACCCTTCTCCAGCGAAGCGAGCGGATTTTAAGCCGCGAAGACGACGATATCGGAATAGGCCTCGCCGATTATCTCCGAAAAGAAGGGATCGACATCCGGACCGGCGTCCATGAAATAAAGATCGACAAAATCGGTTCCGGAAAAAGGATCTATTTTGAGAAAAAGGGGAAGGTGGAGAGGGTCGAGGCCGAAACGATCCTGGTCGCAACCGGACGGACGGGAAATGTCGAAGCGCTGAATCTTGCCGCCGCCGGGGTCGAGACCTACGATCTCGGAATCCGGGTCAATGACTTTCTTCAGTCGAGCAATCCGCATATCTACGCGGCGGGGGATGCGACCGGAATTCATCAGGTGGTGAACGTCGCCACCTATCAGGGGGATGTCGCCGGGACGAACCTCGTCAAAGGGCCGATCCGAAAAGCCGATTATCGCGTGGCCCCCCGCGCGATTTTTACCGACCCGGAATTCGCCAGGGTGGGTCTTTCCGAACGGGAGGCGAGAGCGCTTCAAATTCCGGTGAAGGTCGGAAAATTCCCCTTCAGCGACTTGGGAAAGGCGATCGTCACCGATCAGACGGAGGGTTTTATGAAAATTCTCGCCGATCCGGTCCGCGGCGAGATTTTGGGCGCCCAGATTTTAGGGGCGGAGGCGTCCAATCTAATCCACCAGGCGGCGATCGCGATGCATTTTCGCTCGACCTTGGAAGAATACGCCGCGATCTCCCATATCCATCCCGCGTTGGCGGAGATCATGCTCTATCTGGCGGACGACATGATCGGGAAGGAATGATGGATCCTCGGCGACGAAAAAAAATCATCGTCGGTTTGATTTTATTTTTCTTGTGGCTTCCGATCTTGCTTGTCGCTCAACATTCGGTGGAAGAGATACACTACCTGAAGAGCTTCTTTCCCGATCGGATGGGCCTGTCGGAGGCCTTTCTCGCCGCCCTCATCGAGTTGATCAAAGTTTTCTTGATCGTCCTCCCCCTCGGAATCGCGATGATCTTCGTTTGGAAATTATCACGGGATTAAAAACGATTTTAAAACGCCGCGGCCCTGCGTGGCCGCCCAGGGAAGGCCGGTTCCAGCCGATCATCAATGCAAAGAAGATTTCTCCTTCGAATATTCGGTCAACTCCTCGGTGATGATGATCCCTTGGCCGCCGCGGCCTTCTATCGACGGGAATTCGGTCTTTTCGGTTCCTTTGACCATCCCGACCTCCGGCGCGAACCAATTGGTGGTGGTGTCGGTGAGTTGAACGACCTTCCCGCTTCCGGAGAGGGCGATCTGAAGGGTCATCGTCCCTTGGAGTTTCAGGCAATTTTTGAATGTTCCCGCCGGCGTTGAGACCGTTTCAAGACTCACGGCGGTGATCCGGGCGCTCACGTCGGTCTCTTCGTCTTTTCCGTCATTGTCCAGGTCGCGCCCGAATGCGAGTCCGCTCTTCTCGATCTGCGAAAAGGTTCCGTTGAGAAAGATTGGGAAATGAATCACCCGATAGGGGACGATCTGGCTCTCAAAGGGGGTGGTCGGATCCCCTCCATGATAAGTGATCCCCTCTTTGTCTCTGACGAAGTAGCTCTCCGCGGGCCCATCGTTCGCCTGGTTCGTCTCCGCGAAAATTTTGACCTGGACCCCCTTTTTTTCCGCCGTCCCTTTCACCGAGGCGATATTGGTATACGCGCCGACCCGTTGAACCTGATCGGCCACCGACCCCCGATAGGTCCAGGTCATCCCGATCTCGTCCGGAAAGTAACGCTCGATGTCCTGAATCGGAGTCCCCTCTTCGGTCCGGCCGGGGAGGCCGGAGAGGGCGATAAAAAAAATAAGGATAAAAAAATTAAGATAGATAAATGGGGACGTTTTCAGACGCATAGAGTCTCTTTTTCTCCTTTGCTATTATAATAAAAGGATTGGGGCGCCGAGTCAACGACTTATCTTGCCATTCCGTCGGGAATATGCTAAGAAGGGACGGATGACGCAAGCGACGTTTTTCTATGACGCTCTCAACTCTCCCCTCGGGCCCCTCTGGATGGTTTCCACCCGTGAAGGTCTCTGCTTTCTCCTCTGGAAAGAGAAAGAGGCCGATTTTCTGGCCGAAATCAAGACGAGAACCGGCTCTCTCCCGTCGTATGATCCCGGCAAACTGAAACGGTGGCGCCGGTTGTTGACCCGATATTTTCTGGGAGAGAGGATCCGATTTGGCGAGCCGATCTCTTTTAGGGTCGGGACCCCTTTCCAGAAGAAAATCTGGAAAAAGATGTCGGAGATCCCGTATGGCGAGGCGCGAAGTTACCAGTGGATCGCCGATCAGCTTCAGATGGGACGGGCGGCCCGCGCCGTCGGAAACGCCTGCGGGAAAAATCCTTTGCCGATCGTCATCCCTTGCCACCGGGTGGTCCGTCAAGACGGGTCGCTCGGCGGTTACACCGGGGGGGTCGCCGTCAAGAAGAAATTATTGGAGATTGAGATTTCTCATCAGGATAAACGGGAGGGGGTATGGCCGATATCTATGAAATGAGAATCCCGCCGGGATTTACAAAATTGCCGAGGCCGAGGGTCGCTCTGTCTCTTTATATTTTCCGACCCCTGGCCCCCGACCCCTGTTCTTCAGAGGATTTTAAATGATTTACCCCAGCGCGAGCCGCAGCATCACGCTGCGGCTCAAATTTAAAAATCAGATCGGGATGCTCGGCCGGATCACATCGGCCGTCGGCCGGGTCGGCGGGGATATCGGCGCGGTCGATATCGTCAGCGCCGACCGAGGGGTGATC
>DATDON010000005.1:0-3761 GCA_035293225.1 Candidatus Manganitrophaceae bacterium | reverse complement strand
ATCCCGGCGACCGCGAAGCGACCTGTTCCATTAATTGAGGGTCGGCGACATGGCTCCCTGTCGGGAGGATGGGGCAGATCAGGACCACGCCGGATGAATCGATCAACATGGCGTGTCCCGTGGTTCCGAATCGAATTCCGTAAATAAAAGGTTTTAAAAACGGCTCCACGTCGTAGCTTGCTTTCAAGACGCCTAGAAACGCGCCGGTCTCATTTTGAAAAACCGGAACGGCGAGATCAAATAGGTACTCCCTTTTATCCGCGTCGACCGCGTAAATACCGCCGAGGAAGACCGCCTCTCTCTCCCCTTGCGCGGCTTCCTTCCACCAGGTTTCTTCTCCCCAAAAAGCGGTTTGTCGGGAAGGGTTTAAGGAGGTGGCCGCGACTTGGAGGCCGACGTTGTTCGTCAGGGTCAAAGCGTGCAAATGCGATCCATATTCGGGAAGGTGGAGGGTTCGATTGAGCATGGAGAGGACCTTCCGTTCCGAAAGTCCGGGTAAAAGGGAGGTCTTTTCCGCGAAGCGCGAGGGAGGGAATGATTTAGATCGGACATCCAGGAGCGCCTCCTGGATGTCATTCGCGCTTCCCAGGTATCGTAATCCCGAAATTTCCTTTTGGATGGCCAGGTCGGTCTTATTGGCGGCTTCTTTTGCAAGCCCTTCAAAATTATTACCGATCGCTTTTCTTAATTCACTGGTTCCTTTCCAGGAGGTCACAAAGAGTCCGACAAGGATGGGGAGGAGGGCCAAAAGAACCATCGCCGAGACGATCTTCCTTCTAAGCCCTTTTTTCTGCGATGAATCCACTGAAGTCCTTTTAGGGAGGATTATTCAACGTTAGTATAGCTTAGAATCCGATAAATGTCATTTCTTAATGGAAATATGATGCCGTCGTATTTCGTAGGGGCGATCCTTATGATCGCCCGGATCTAGGGCGAATACAAGATTCGCCCCTACACGTGACTTTTTACGAGACCATCAAGTATGTTATTTACGGAGATTCTATTATTTCGATTCCTTTGGGAATCTTAAAATTAAAAATGTCCTCGGAGAGGCCTTTGTTGATCTCGATCCCTTCGAAAGAAAAGAGAGAGACATTTCCATTTTCTTCGTACAAGACGACCTTCTGAATGATCAAACCCTCCACCGACGGCGAGGGGGCGACGGTGGCGATGATGTGGGTCAGTTGGGTTCCTCCGTTCTTCGGAATCAACCGAAGAGAGATCGATTTTTGCGAGGGAGAGGCCTCTCCTTCGAATGAAATTTGAAAGGACTGGTCGAGGCGGCCGGTCCCGGCGAGAAGCCGCAGCGGCAGATGGCTGTCGGATTCGCCCCCCAGCCTGCTTTTGATGATCTGTTTATGCTCCGGAATATAATAGAGAACGCGCTCTCCGTCCACAAAAATCTGCTGCCGGCTCGGCTCCTGATAATCCCATCGCATCTTCCCTTTTTTCAGGAAGAGTCTTCCTTTCGAGAGATAAGGGGTCTCGAAATCCTGGAACCGGACGGTTTGCGTGAAGTCGCATCGAAGATCGCCTATTTTTTCATAGGCGATTTGAATCTTCGCCACCACCTGGTCGAGCCGTTCCTGCGTCGGCTTTTCTTCCGAGCGCGCGGGTGAAATAAGGGCGACGACGAGAAGAAGGGCGCCGATGAAGGTCGGATATTTTTTCATGCCATCCTTTGCGAAACGGGATTAAAGGTTGGTTTCGGTTTCTCGTTTGACCAGGATTTCCCGCGGTTTCCCCCCCACCGACGGTCCGATCAGGCCGTCTTCCTCCATCATCTCGATCATTCGGGCGGCGCGGGGGTAACCGACCCGCATTCGACGTTGGATGAAGGAGGCGGAGGCCTGGCCGGTGGAGATCACCAACTCGCGCGCCTGCTCGTAGAGCTCGTCCCGGTCGTCGAGCGTCGAATTTTCCGGTTGGGCCGTTTCCTCCGAGAAGGTCCCTTCGTAATGGGGGGAGGCCTGTTCCTTGATGAAAGTCACCACTTTTTTGACCTCTTCTTCGGAGACATAGGCGCCGTGGATCCGGAGGATCCTTCCGGTTCCGGCCGAAAGATAGAGCATGTCCCCTTTTCCGAGGAGCTGTTCGGCGCCGTTGGCGTCGAGAATCGTCCGGGAGTCGGTTTTGGAGGAGACACAATAGGCGATCCGCGCCGGGAAATTGGCCTTGATCACGCCGGTGAGGACATCGACGGAGGGGCGCTGCGTCGCCAGAACGAGATGAATCCCGGAGGCGCGGGCCATTTGAGCGAGCCGCGTGATCGAATCTTCCACATCGCGGGGGGCGACCATCATCAAGTCGGCCAGCTCATCGATAAAAATGACGATATAGGGGAGCGGAACATGCTCGCGGGGCCCCGGGTCGGCCGGATTTTCCACGGGGCCGTCAACCGTTTTGGCCGGTGGACTTTGCGGCTTATTTTGAATGAGTTTGTTGTAGGCCTCGATGTTGCGGACCCCTTTTTCGGCGAGAAGTTGATACCGGCGCTGCATCTCGGCGACGATCTTTTTCAGCGCCTCCGAGGCGGCCTTCGGGCGGACGATCACCGGCGCGAGCAGATGCGGAATCCCGTCGTACAAGGAAAGCTCCAGCATCTTCGGATCGATCATCAGTATCTTGACTTCAGAGGGGGTCGCCGTAAAAAGGACGCTCAGGATCATTCCGTTGAGCCCGACGCTCTTTCCCGATCCGGTCGATCCGGCGACCAGCAGATGGGGCATGGCGCCGAGATCGGCCGAGACCGGAGCGCCGAAGATATCTTTCCCCAGGGCGAGGCGGATCTTCGAACTCAATTGATTGAAAGGGATGGAGGAGAGGATTTCTTTTAAAAGAACCTCCTCCCGGACCGAATTCGGTATTTCGATTCCGATCGTCGATTTTCCGGGAAGCGGGGCGACGATCCGGACCTGCGCCGCCTTCATCGCCAGCGCCAGGTCGTCCGAGAGATTGGTGATCCGGTTCAATTTGATCCCGGGGGCCGGCTCGAATTCAAACATGGTCACCACCGGACCGGGGTGGACCTGGGTGACCCGCCCCTCCACGTCAAAGTCGAGGAGTTTTTTTTCAAGTATCTGCGACTGCGCCACCCATTCTTCCTCCATCATCCGCTTCGAGTGCGGGGAGGGGTCCGACAAAAGAGAGAGGGGGGGGAGCCGATAGTCTCCGCTCTCTTTGTCCCTCGCGAAGGAGAAGACTTCCTGTTGGGGGGGAAGGGTGATCTGGGGAAGCGTCGGATCGGTCGCCGGGGTTTGAACGATGGTCGGATCCCCCTTTTCCTTTTTGAATGACGCGAGCCGCCGTTTCTTCTGGCTTTGCCGGATGAGCAACCGCTCCCGCCCCCAAGTTCGGGCCGCCCTGAAGGCGTCTGAAAGACGGTTGAACCCGTTCCATAGGGAAAAAGAGGTCAAGAGGGTCCATCCCAGCAGGAAGAAGGAGAAGAGGAGAATGGCGCTCCCGACCGGGGCGAAGTAGTTGAGGAAAAAATGGGAGAGAAGGCGTCCGGCGCCTCCCCCTTCCAGGTGGGGCGACGGGACGGCGCCGGCCGATCGATCTTTGATCGACTCAGCAAAAGAAGAGAGGGTCACGACCAGGAGGAGAAAGCCGACCCAGGCCCTGCGGGGGATCTTTTTCCCCTCCGTCCGGAAGAAGTTCCACCCGAGCGCGATTAAAAAGAAAGGGAAGAGATAGGCGCCGACGCCGACGAACTGGAAAAAAAGGTCGGAGACGGCGGCGCCGACCTTTCCGACCGCGTT
>DATDON010000004.1:0-21791 GCA_035293225.1 Candidatus Manganitrophaceae bacterium | reverse complement strand
GAAGGAGGGGCAAAAGGAGGAGACGATGCCGAGTGAACCCTGGTTGATTTACGGCGCGTATGGATACACCGGGACGCTGGTGGCCGAAGAGGCGGTCCGCCGAGGGTATCGCCCCGTTTTGGCGGGCCGGTCGGCCGATCGGCTGGCCGTCTTGGCCAAACGCCTGGAGCTGGAATATCGGGCGTCCAGCCTCCAAGATGAGGAGGCCCTCTCCAGGGCGCTGGCGGGATTCAAGCTGGTGTTCCATGCGGCGGGGCCGTTTGTCCATACGAGCGGGCCGATGGTCCGGGCCTGCCTCAAGGCGGGGGCGCATTATGTCGATATCTGCGGGGAAGCGCCGGTCATCGAGCGGAGCTTCTCTTATGACGTGGAGGCCCGTCAAAAGGGGATCGTGATCCTGTCTGGAGCGGGGTTTGACGTCATCCCGACCGACTGTCTCGCAAAGTATGTCGCCGACCGCGTTCCGGGGGCGACGGAGTTGGAGCTTGCCGTCGCCGCCCTCGGTCGCCTCAGCCCCGGAACCGTTAAAACCATCCTGGAACAGATTCCCTCCGGGACGCGCGTCCTCAGAAACGGCCGTCTGGTCGGTTATCATCCCGAGGGAAAAGGGGCGCGGCGGATTCGATTCGTCGATAAAGAGCGCCCCGTCGCCCCGGTCAGTATGGCCGATCTGATCGCCGCCTATCGGACGACCGGGATCCCGAACATCACGACCTACCTCGCCTTTCCCGAAACGACGATCCGCCTGATGCGCTGGACGGAGCCGCTGAGCCGAAACCTACTCGCCGTCGGGCCGATCCGCAGACTGGCGCAGAAAACGGCCGGGAAGATCGTCCGGGGGCCGGATGAGCCGACCCGCCTGGCGGGGGGCTCCCACCTCTGGGCGCGGGCCGCCAACGACAAGGGGGAAGAGGCGGAGGCGTGGCTCGAAACGGTGGAGGCGTACCGCTTTACCTCGATGGCGGCGGTCCGCTGCGTGGAGCGGGTCTTGGAGGAGCGCCCCTGCGGGGCCCTCACCCCCGCCCAAGCCTTCGGCGCCGACTTCGTCCTCCAAATTCCCGAAACGAAACGATATGACCGGTTGGAGGAGGTCTCAACCGGATCGGCCTGATCTCTATGACCTTCGGGGAATGGTTTCCGGCGGAACGGAACACCGTGACCTTCGGGGAATGGTTTCTGGCGCAACAGAAACCATTTCACCGGCCGAACGTAATCCCGAGCCCTTCGGCGGTCTTCACCAGCTCTCCGTCGGGAGGGACCAGTTTCAACGCGCGGGTCGCCTCGGCGAGCGGGACCGATTCGACTTGGGTTCCTCTCAGGCGGACCATGGCGCCGAACCGGCCCTCCGCGATGAGATTGACCGCGGCGACGCCGAAGCGGGTCGCCAAAATCCGGTCGAAGGGGGTCGGCGAGCCCCCGCGCTGGAGATGGCCCAAGACGGTGACCCGGACGTCCATATTTACGCAGCGGGCGATCTCGTCCCCCACCTTGGTCCCGATCCCGCCGAGCCGTTCGACATATCCCTCTTCGGAGCGCTTGAGAATCGACATCTCCCCTCCGACCGGCTTCGCCCCTTCGGCCACCACGACGATCGAAAAGCGGCTTCCCTGCTCGTACCGGGAGGCGATTTTTTTACAGACCTGATCGATCTGGAAGGGGATCTCGGGAATCAGGATCACATCGGCGCCGCCGGCGATCCCCGCCTCCAGGGCGATCCATCCCGCGTAGCGTCCCATCACCTCCACCACGATGATCCGATGATGGCTCTCCGCGGTAGTGTGAAGCTTATCGAGCGCCTCCGTCGCGGTGTTCACCGCCGTCTGAAAACCGAACGTCAGATCGGTGGCGGGGATGTCGTTGTCGATCGTCTTCGGGATTCCGACCACCGGAACACCGATCTCATAGAGCTCGAGCCCGATCTTGAGGGTGCCGTCCCCCCCGATCACGATAAGCCCCGTCAGCCCAAGCTCTTTGACGTTGGCTTTGATCATTCGAGGAATGTCGATTTTCCCCTCGTCTCCCCCCCCTTTCGCCGTCATCCGCGCCGGACTCATCCCGCTCGTCGTCCCCAGGATCGTTCCCCCAGTGGGGAGAATCCCCCGGATCGTCCAGGGGGTCATGACGCGGGTCTTGACCGGCGTCATCAATCCTTCGAATCCCTCCTCAACGCCGATGACCTCCCAATTGTGCTTCACCTTCGACGCCTTGACAATCGCGCGGATCACGGCGTTGAGCCCCGGACAATCTCCCCCTCCCGTCAGCACCCCGACTTTCATCTCCCCTCCCGTTTTTTAACAATCGAATAGTAAAGCTTCAAATATTTATCCGCCGAAGCGTTCCAGGAATAATCCCCCCCCATCCCATTTTGGATCAGCGCCTTCCACCTCTTTTTTTCCCGAAAGAGGGAGAGCGCGTTTTGGATCCGCCTGAGAAAAGCGGTCGGGGTGAACGACTTAAATTCAAACCCGTTTCCTTGAAGCGTCTTCGGGTCAAACTGGGTGACCGTGTCGTCAAGCCCTCCCGTCGCGCGGACGACCGGCGGGGTCCCGTATCGGAGGCTCATCATCTGATTCAGGCCGCACGGTTCATACCGCGACGGCATTAAAAAGATGTCCGCCCCCGCCTCGATCCGGTGGGCCAACCCGTTGTCGTAGGCGACCTTGATGAACGCCCGGCGCGGGTGTTTTTTCCCCAGCGCTTCAAACAGCGCTTCGAATCGTTTTTCGCCGCTCCCGAGAATCACCCACTGGGCCCCTTGCCGCAGGACCTTTTCAAAGACTTCCGCGGCGAGATCGACCCCTTTCTGCTCGGTCAACCGGGTAATCATCGCCAGGAGGGGAATCCCTTTGTCGACGGGAAGGCCCAGCTCTTTTTGGAGCGCCGCCTTGCATTTCTCTTTTCCCGCAAGATTCTTGGAATGATACTGAAATGGTATATAAAGATCGCGGGACGGGTCCCACTCTTCGGTGTCGATGCCGTTGAGAATTCCATATAAGTCCTTCTTTCGCCCTGCGAGGACCCCTTCCAGCCGATGTCCGTAGGCGGCGGTCTGAATCTCCTTCGCGTATTTCGGGCTCACCGTCGAGAGGGCGTCCGCAAAAACGAGCCCCCCCTTTAGAAAATTGATCTTTCCGTAAAACTCCAGCGCGTCATGGTTGAAATAATCCCACGGAAGATTGAGCAAAGGCCAATCATGGTGCCAGAATATTCCTTGGTAGCCGAGATTGTGGATGGTGAAGAGGGAGGCGGTTTTTTGAAAGAGAGGCTCGGAGGCGTAAAGCGTTTTTAAGTAAACGGGAATCAGGCCGGTATGCCAGTCGTGACAGTGGATCACATCGGCCCGCAATTCAAGGGCCTTCGCCGCTTCCAAGACAGCCCTTGAAAAAAAGACGAAGCGCTCCGCATTATCCGGATAATCCCCTTCGTTGGTTCCGTAGAGTCCCGGTCTTTTGAAGTAACGGTCTTTTTTAACGAAGTAATAGGTCAGCCCTTCCCGCTGATGGGTAAAGAGTTCCGCCTCTTCCCGCCGGTTTGAGACGGGGACGTCAAAGGTATGGCCGGTTGATTTCAAGGAAAATCGGTTCCGATCGATTTGCTCATAGAGAGGAAGAAAGATCGTTATCGCCGCGCCTCGGGCCGACAGCGCCTTCGATAAAGCGCCGATCACATCGGCCAATCCGCCGGTCTTGGCGTAAGGAACCGCCTCGGAGACGGCCATCACGATATGAAGTTTCTTTGTCTTCATATAACAATTTGAGCGCAGGCCGCTAATCGGGATTCGAGGAGAGGACCGATAAGGGCCTCTTTACGGCTCTCCCCGTTGCTAAAAGACAACATTTTATCCCCCAAAAGTTTCTTTTTTACAACATTAAGAGAGATTTATTCTGTTTCCCTATTGATGGACTCTTTATAACTATCTGATGATCCAGGTAAAATTATTTTTAAAAAGAATAATAGTATTGGCATAGAACTTGCGAGATAACTCGCGCTGGATCGAATTTTAAACAAAGCTTTTCAAAAAAACGTTGAGGGCGCGGGCCGTGATGAATCAGGTGATGAATCAAAGGACGATCCAAAAAGAGGTATCCTGCTCTGGAATCGGGTTGCATTCTGGGAAAAAAGTTCATCTCAGACTCCTTCCGGCCCCGGAAGGAAGCGGCGTTGTTTTTATCCGAACGGACTTGGGGGGGATTTCGATTCCAGCCGACGCGGCCCATATCATCTCCACCTCTTTGTCTACCACAATTGGGGCGCCGGGAGCAACCGTTCAAACGGTGGAACACCTTCTTGCCGCGGTGTCGGCCCTCCATATCGGCAATCTCATCGTCGAATTGGAGGGGGGGGAGGTCCCGGTTTTAGACGGAAGCGCCGCCCCTTTTGTCTCGCTCCTCCAGGAAGCGGGGGAGGCGTGTCAGGAGGACGCCAGGCCGATCATCGAATTAATGGAGCCTGTAACGGTTTCGGAAAATGGGAAATATATTACCCTTCGGCCGGCGTCCCAGTTCGAAATTTCCTATAAAATTCAATTTGATCATCCACTTATTTCCACCCAATCCTATTTTTATCGACACAGCGTAGAAGCCTTTGCGGAAGAGATCGCTCCTGCAAGAACGTTCGGGTTTCTTCGAGAAGTTCAATCGCTTCAGGCGCGGGGTTTGGCCCGGGGCGGTTCACTTGAGAATGCGATTGTCATCGGAGACGATCGGATTTTAAACAAACAGGGTCTTCGATTCTCGGATGAGTTTGTCCGCCATAAGATTCTCGACTTGATGGGAGACCTTTCCTTGCTCGGCATGCCGATCTTGGGCCGCATCGACGCGGTCTGTTCGGGTCATATGCTTCATGCGAAACTGATCCGGGAGATCCTTAAAAATCAGGCGGCGTGGAAGGTTTCAAGCGCCCCGTCCCCGGTCGGGTTCCGCGGGGGTCGGACGCTCCATCCGGCGCCCCCTCTTTCCCCCACACTGTCTCTTTAAAGGAAGGCGAAAAAAAAGCTGGGGGCCAAGGCCCCCAGCTTTTTTTTGCGCTAGTTATTTTTTCTTTGTTTTCTTTTTTGTGGCGGTCTTCTTTTTTGTCGGCAATGTCTTCTCACCCCCTTTCCGGACCCTCTTTATGAACAGCAGGGTCTTTCTCGTTCAGGGCTTCAGGCCCTGTTTCCTCGGCAAGCTTAAACGTGTTCGGCGCTACTTTTTTGAATCGTTTGTCCCTTGCAAGAGAGATGGCGACCGACGTGATGGGGGTTTTCCCCCTGATTCGGACCCCTCCCTCTAGGAGTTTTTGATATATTTCTTTCGCATGTAACGGCTTGCCGGCCTCTTTCAGCAATAAAAATGTCGCCTGCGGGACAGAGAGACCGACATATTTCGATTTTTCAAGGAGGATTTCTTTGGATTGATCAGAAGATTCCGTTGCGGATTTGGTAGACTGATTGATCGGGTGGACCCATTTCGCTTTTTCGACTTCAACCCGGTAAAGGGTTTCAGCTAATTCGAGGTATTTTTTGACGGTCTTAATTTCATCTTCAATCTTTTCCCGTTTCTTTTGAAGTTCTTGAAGTTTTGACTTGTAAACGTGGATTCTTTGTTCAAGACCGGTGATAATATCTTTAAACTCTTCCACTATAACACCTCTATAAAAGAGAATATAGCACTAAAAAAAATAAGTGTCAAGCCTATTTAAAGGCATGCTTGTTTATTTTTATTGCAGGGTGCTATAGAGAAGGCTACAGCTTTTTACACAACATATTGAAGGGGGCGATCAGGTGGGCACTATATTAAAAAATATAATACTTTATATATAAGGAGGCCCTTTTACCTTAAAAATGCGTCCTTTTACCAAGCCTGTTATAAACTGAAGCTCTTCGCTTTTGAGAACCCATTGAACTCCAAAATATAAAGCAGCGCTGGTCAATATCGTCAAGGTTAATAGAAGTGTTTTCACCTCCCAAAATCCCCCTTCCGACCAGATCGTCCGATGGGAAAGCCAAACGGAAGGGAAAATAACACTGAATGAAGCGAATATCACTTTCAGATGAGAGCGGAGAATCCTCCTTCCGTCCACCTTTCCAATCCGTCTTCTTAAGATGATCAGGAGGAGGGAAAAATTTAAAATGGCTGAAAGCGAAGCGCCCAACGCGAGCCCCCCATGCCGTAGAGGGCCCATCAATAAAATATTCAAAATGATATTGACGGCGACTGCGACGAGGCCGATCTTGACCGGTGTCTTTGTGTCTTGAAGAGAGTAAAAAACCGGGACCACGATTCGGATGCCGGCGAAGGCCCAGAGCCCGGCCGCGTAAAAGAGGACGGCCGCGGCGGTCCCGAGCGTCGCCGTCCGGTCGAACGCCCCATGCTCAAAGAGGAGATGGACAATCGGGACCCGGAGGAAGATCAGCCCCATCATGGCGGGAAAGGTGATGAAAAAGACGAGCCGGAGGCCGAAGGAGAAGGTCTGGCGGAGCGCGCCGATCTCGTTTTTCGCCGCCTGAGACGACAGGGTCGGAAGGAGAGCGGTCGACAAGGCGATTGCGAAGATTCCCAATGGAAAATGGATCAAGCGCATTCCGTAATAAAGGTAGCTGACGCTTCCGGTCGGTAGGGAAGAGGCGAGATAGGTGTTGACCAGAAGGTTGATCTGGGTGACCGAAAGTCCCAAGGTGGTCGGGGCAAGCAACCGCCCCATCTGGGCGACCCCGGGATGAAGGGGCCAGATCGGCCGTCGGAAAGAAAGGGAAAAACCTTCCTGGTATAACGTCGGAAGTTGAACCAAAAATTGGGCCAATCCTCCGAACACCACCCCCCACGCGGCGCCATAGGCCGGCTCGGAGAAAAAAGAGGCCCCGGCCAGAATAAAGACGATGTTGACCACGTTAAAGACCCCGGAGGAGAAGGCGGGGGGGGCGAAATGGCGCGTGCTGTTCAAGATTCCCATCGCCAGAGCGGCCAAGGAAATAAAGAGAAGAAATGGAAACATGATTCGGGTGAGATCGATCGTCAGCCGGAATTGCGCCGGGTCGCGCAAAAAACCGGGGGCGATGACCCCGATTAAAGGAACGGAAAAAACGATTCCGAAAAAGACGAGCGTCATCAGCAGGAGAGAGAGGGTGGTAAAGGCGGACCGGGCGAGCTCTTTGGCCTCCGGTCTCGATTTTTTTGAAAGATATTCGGTGAAAACGGGAATAAAGGCGGCCGACATCGATCCTTCGGCAAAGAGTTCCCGAAGCAGGTTCGGGACCCGAAAGGCGACATAAAAGGCGTCCGCCGCCACGGTCGCCCCAAAGATTTTGGCGAGAATCATATCCCGCGCGAATCCGAGGAGTCGGCTAAGCGCCGTCCCGGCGGCGACGATTCCCGCGGCCTTGGCGATCCCCTGATGCGCCCGCGTCTCGGCCGCGAGGGTTTTTCCTTGACTTTCTGTCATCTTATATGTTAGAAGAACCTTTTCATCAAAAGGAGGTTAAATCGTGGCGATCCATCCATCCGCCCTCAAAAGAGAACGCCAAGCGAACAAAAGAAAAGAAAGGAACCGGGGAGTTCTCTCTTCTTTGAGAACAGCGGTTAAAAAAGTCTATTCGGCGATTTCCGAAAAAAACGCGGATCTTGTCAAAACCACCTTTAAAGAAGCGAATTCCGTTTTAGACGGCGCCGCTTCGAAAGGGGTGATCCCCGCCAAAAGGGCCTCACGGAAAATCTCCCGTCTTGCCGCCCGGGTCAATAAGTTCTTGTCGGGTTCGGCCCCTTCCGTTTAACTCAAAAAGGGAATAATCAATTCGGGAACTTCCCCGGTCGGGCTTTCCGGCCGGCAGAGATTCATCAGAAGCGCCTCCATCACGAACGAAGCGGATTGGATTCCCCCTTTCAATTGGGCGTCGGCGGCCAAAGACTTGTCGAAAGCGCTCCGGATCTCTTGGAGCCGCCAGCGCTTGAGCCGACGGAAAAAAGGGGGGAGAAGGTTCGGCGGAAGGCCGAGCTTTTTCCCGACCGCCGACTCCGCTTTTCCGGACTGGAGCGCCTCTTTGGCGATCGCCATCATTCTCCATTGACGGTTGAGCATCGTTAGAATGAAAAGGGGATGTTCTCCTCCGTCCAACAACGATGAGAGGAGGCCAAAGGCCTCTTTCAAGTCCTTTTCCGCCACCGCGTCGGTCAATTCGAAGATGGAATGGGCCCTCCCCCCCCCGACGACCTCCTGAACTATTTTGAGAGAGACTTCGGACGCGGCGGACGGGAGGTCTTCCGTAATTAAATAAAGCGCTATTTTATCGATTTCCCCCTCCAGGAGATAGAGTTCTCTTCCCAGGCGCTCCTTCAAATACAAAAGGCCCTCCTCGGAAAAACGGAGCCCTCGCTTCTCCCCCTCCTGCGCGATCCAACGGGAAAGCTCGTTGTCATACAGAGGTTGACAGGTGATCGGCGCCCCCTTCTTTTTGAGGGCGACGAACAGCTTCCGACGCATATCCGGTTTTTCGGCGGTGAGGATCAGAACGGTCGTCGGAGAGGGATTTTCGATATAGCCCAAAAACAATTCCCGGTCGTCTTTGATCAGGTCGGCGTCTTGGACGATGATCAGCCGGCGGGGGCTGCATACCGGAAAGGTCTGGGCGATCATGATGACCTCTTCCGGATTCAGCGTTTCTCCTTGGAAGAGATCATAGTTGAAGTCGCGGGCCCCGGGATCGATCGCCTTTTCCCGGAATCGATCGAGCAGGCGCCGGATCAGGAAGGGTTCCGCGCCGGAGATAAGATAGAGCGGAGAGAAGCGGTTTTGCTCAAGGCTCTTGAGCGCTTCTTGAAAGGTCATCTCGCCGCCGGCTCGGTTTGAGGAAGGCGATTCATCCTCTGTTGAGAAAGAAGGTCGGCGACCTGTTCCGCGAGACGGCGACCCGCTTCCCGGATCGCCCGGTCCTGGGCCGCCCGGTCTTCCCCCGCGTCCGATCTGGCGATGTACTCCGCGCTTCCCTCCGCCGTTGACTCTGCCGCGGGATTTCCCCCTTTTTCACGGAGGGAAAACGCGAGGCCGATCTTGAGCCGGTACTCCTGCGCCTGTCCCGAGAGATTTAAAGAGACCGGAGTCCGGTCGAACCGGTTGATCTTTCCGGAAAGGACGAGGGGGGCCTGACCGTCCTCCGCGACCACGTTCCATCCCCGCGTCATAAAGGTCTCTTTAAAAATTTCATGGACTCTTTTTTCCACCAGCGGTTCGAATGTTCCATTTTCAAAAACGGGGATGGCGATCGGCCGATGAGGGAGGGCGTCGGCCCGGATCCCGCGATGGTATCCACATCCGGCCAGAAGGAAGAGCAGAAGGAAAAAACCGTTTCTCATAGGACGATATTGACCAGCCTCCCTTTGACCACAATCACTTTTTTGATCGGGCGTCCTTGAATCCAGCTCTGCGTTTTGGGGTCGGCCAGGGCCCTCTCGCGGAGGGGGTCCTCTCCCAACCCGGCGGGCGCGGAAAACTTATTCCGAACCTTGCCGTTGATCTGAACGACCACCTCCACCGTTTCCTCTTGAATCCACTCCGGATCGAAGGAAGGCCAAGGGCGATCCAAGATCGGCGGCGGATGGCCGAGCGCCTCCCAAAGCGACTCCGCCGCGTGCGGGGCGAAAGGGGAGAGAAGCGACACGAGATGGCCGAGCGCTTCCGCCGTGGCGGCGGCGTGATCCTTCGCCTCTTCTCCCTCCGGTTTCGGGCCCGCCTGGTCTTTGGAGAGGGCGTTGTAAAACTCCATGAGGGCGGCGATGGCGGTGTTGAACTGAAATCCTTGTTCGATGTCTTCCGTCACCTTTTGAATCGTCCGATGCGTCATCCGTCGGATCTCCCGCGTTCGAGGGGAGGCCTTGGAGAAATCGACCGGGAGGCCCGTTTCCGGGCGGAATCCCGATTGAGTATGTTCATAGACCATCCGCCAGACCCGCTGCAGGAAACGGAACGCCCCCTGGACCCCCTCGTCGCTCCATTCCAGGTCCTTCTCAGGGGGCGCCGCGAAGAGAGAGAAAAGCCGGGCGGTGTCGGCGCCGTAGGTTTCGATCAAATGGTCCGGATCGACGATGTTCCCTTTCGACTTCGACATCTTGGCGCCGTCTTTGATCACCATCCCCTGCGTCAGGAGGTTCGCGAAGGGCTCGTCGATTTTCGTCAATCCGAGGTCGCGGATCACCTTGGTGAAAAACCGGGCGTAAAGGAGGTGGAGGACGGCGTGTTCGATCCCGCCGATATATTGATCGACCGGCGCCCAGTAGTCGGCCCATTTCGGGTCGAGAGGCCCGGCCGTTTCCCGCGGAGAGGTGTAGCGGAAAAAATACCAGGAGGAATCGACGAAGGTGTCCATCGTGTCGGTTTCACGCCGGGCGGGCCCTTTGCATTTCGGGCAGACCACGTTCAGAAAAGAGGGGCTTTCCGACAGGGGGGAGCCCCCTTTTCCGGTGAAGGGGACCTCTTCCGGGAGGGTTACCGGAAGATCGGACTCCGGAACCGGAACGACCCCGCACCGGTCGCAATAGAGAATCGGGATCGGCGTCCCCCAGTAGCGTTGCCTGGAGATTCCCCAGTCTCGAAGGCGATAGTGAACCTGATTTTTCCCCAGGCCCTCCTCTTCGAGGGACCGGGCGATCTTTTCTTGAGCCTCTTTCGGCCCGAGCCCGCTGAAGGGGCCGGAGTGGACCAGTGTTCCCTCCTCGTCGGTATAAGCGGCGGTCAACGGCTCGATCAACGTTCCCTCGCGGTTTTGAATGACGAGGCGGATCGGCAACCGGTATTTCTTCGCGAACTCAAAATCGCGTTGATCGTGCGCGGGGACCGCCATGACGGCGCCGGCGCCGTATTCCATCAAGACGAAGTTGGCGATCCAGATCGGGATCCTCTCCTTCGTGAGCGGATGAATCGCGTGCGCGCCGGTGAAGAACCCCTCCTTCTCCTGGCTGACGGCCGTTCGGACCGTCTTATCCTGTTTTTTGACTCGTTCGATAAACGCCAGCGCCGCTTCCTTTTCGCTCCGGCCGGAGAGGAGGAGGGGAACGATCGGATGCTCCGGGGCGACGCTCATGAAGGTGACGCCGTAGAGGGTGTCCGGGCGGGTGGTGAAGATCGTCAGCGCTTCCGGACGGCCCTCCACCGAAAAACGGACCTCGACCCCTCGGCTCTTGCCGATCCAGTTTTTCTGCATCGTCAAGACCCGCTGCGGCCAGCCGGTCAGCCGGTCGCAGCCGGCGAGGAGTTCTTCGGCGTACGAGGTGATCCGGAAGAACCACTGCTCCAGATTTTTTTGAATCACTTCCGTGTCGCAGCGCCAGCAGCGGCCGTCGATGACCTGCTCGTTCGCGAGGACGGTGGCGCACTGGGGGCACCAGTTGACCGAGGCCATCTTCCGATAAGCGAGCCCCCGCTCGAACATCTTGAGGAAGAACCACTGGTTCCATCGATAGTAATCGGGAAGGGAGGTGGTCACCTCCCGCTCCCAGTCGTACGACAGCCCCATCTTTTGGAGTTGGCCGCGCATGTAATCGATATTCTCCGCCGTCCACTTCGCCGGATGGACCTTTTTTTGGATGGCGGCGTTCTCCGCCGGGAGGCCGAAGGCGTCCCACCCCATCGGGTGGAAGACATTGAAACCGCGCATCCGCTTGAAGCGGGCGATCACGTCCCCGATGGCGTAGACCCGGACATGCCCCATGTGGATCCGCCCCGACGGATAAGGAAACATCTCCAAGCAGTAAAACTTGGGGCGGGCGGGGTCTTCAATCACCTTGAAGGTCCGATGGTCCCGCCAGTAGGCCTGCCAGCGGGGCTCGATCTCTTTCGGTTGGTAAACGCTTTCCATTTTAAACCCGTTCAAACGATTCCAAATAATTCCAAATGATTCCAAATGATTCAATGTTACGTCAACTTATCATAGGCTTACCGATTTCGCAAGGCTTGGTTGACTTAAAAGGGAAGCGGGTATATATTTTTCAAATGGAAAAAGAGAGCACGCTTCCCGGAACACTCGTCACCTTTTTGATCGGCCTGACCGATCTGAACCCCGGCACCTCGGCGGTCGTTGAGAGCAAGACCCTGAAACGGGCGCCGGCCTATCCCGACGTCATTCCCAAGCAGATGATCATTAAGATCGAAAAGTGGGCGGTTCAAGGGCAAGAGATCAATTTTCTCGTCAAGGCGTATCATCCGAACATCATCATCGTCGAGGCGACCGTTCAGTTAAAGGACCTTCTGGCCGAATCGCTTTTCCCGTTCAAAAAAGAGGTCCTCCGGGAGTGCCGGCAAATACTCCAGAAGTATGGGTGCGCCTCGGAGTTTGATGAGGAATACAGCGTTTATTGCGTCTCCGATTACCGGGGCGATCCCGAGGTCTACCTGACCCTCTTCGGGGGCCGAATCGCGCATGTCCTAAAAAACGAACAGATTCAACTCGACGAGGAGGAGGTGAACGCGACGCTGCAGGGGGGGCTCAAATACGCCAAGGATGACCTGACCCTGGTCGACTGGGACGGCGCGTTCATCTTCGACCCCAAGGGGGACTTCGAAAGCAACATCGAATTGTTCGAGATCGCCAATGTGCAGCTTCTCAAGTCGCGCCGCCTCGACGATCAATTGGACGATCGGCTGAAACAGACGACCGATCTTCTCAAACAGACGCAGCGGGGATTCATCCGCTCCAAAGAGATCAGGGCGGCTTTGAAAGAGGTGATCCAGATCCGGACGACGTCGATCTTGGAATCGGCCGCCATCGAGCATAACATCAAATTGATCGGCGATTGGTATTCGGCGCGGCTCTACAATCAGATTTCAAAGAAGTTCCATCTCGACGCCTGGGGAAAGACCATCTCGGAAAAATTGGACGTCTTGGAAGATGTCTACACCATGACCGCCGAGCAGTTCTCGGTCTCTTTCTCCACCACGCTGGAAATGATCCTGATCGCCGGCTGGTTCGTCCTTTTGGCCGGCTGGTTCGGCCTTTTCTTCCTTGATCTTTTTCTGAGAAGCAAATAGCGCTTTCGCTTTTTCAGGCTTGACACGCCCGTTTGAATCGGGTACGATCACTCCGAACACGAAGACGTGTCGAGACGATGACGTCCCATCCCAAGTCCTTTTGGGGTGGGACGTTTTGTTTTTAGGAGGAGATGATGATCCTTGAACGACGCCTCTCCGACGCTTTAATCGGCGCCAGTCCCGCGATGAAAGAGATTTACAAAGAGCTGCTGCGGGTCAGCCAGAGCCGGGCGACCGTCCTTTTGAGGGGAGAGAGCGGGACCGGGAAAGAGTTGATCGCGAAGCTGATCCATGCCAACAGCCCGCGCGCTCAGAAGCCGTTTATCAAGGTCAATTGCGCCGCCCTCTCTGAAACGCTTTTGGAGAGCGAACTGTTCGGCCATGAAAAGGGGGCCTTCACCGGCGCGATTCAGATGAGGAAAGGGCGGTTCGAGCTGGCGGACGGGGGAACCATCTTTTTGGACGAGATCGGAGATCTCCCCCTTCCGGTCCAGGTGAAGCTCCTTCGGGTGTTGCAGGAGATGGAGTTCGAGCGGGTGGGAGGGGTCGAAACCCTCAAGGTCGACGTCCGGGTGGTCGCCGCCACACACCGGGAACTGGAAAACGGCATCATCGATGGAACTTTCCGGCAAGACCTCTACTATCGCTTGAACGTGGTCCCTCTCTGGCTTCCTCCCCTCCGTGAGAGGCGGGAGGATATCCCGCTTCTCATTCAACATTTCCTCGACAGATTCAATCGCGAGAACAATAAAAAGATCCACCTCTCTCCGCAGATCATCAGCCTGCTGATCCAGTATGATTGGCCCGGAAACGTTCGGGAGTTGGAAAACTGCATGGAGCGGTTGGTGGTGCTTGCCGAGGGGGAATCGGTCACCCTCAAAACGATCCCCTCCGCCATTGAGACCTATTTTAAGGACATCCAAACCGTCACCCCGATTCGCCGCGCCGCCAAACGGGCCTCTCTTGTCGAAACGATGGAAGGGATGGAGGAGGAGGCGTTGAAGCAGGCGTTGGATCGATGCGGCTGGGTGCAGGCGAGGGCGGCCCGGCTCCTCGGGATGACCCCCCGGCAGGTCGCTTACAAAATAAAAAAATATAAGCTGACTCCCAATGATTCTTTTTAGCGTTTTGCGACGTAAATGTCTTAAGAATGACAAAAATGTCTTAAAACAGACAAATATTCCGTTATGCAATTCAATCTTAAAATTAAAGCATCTTAATAATCAATTGGTTGAGACAATGAAATCCTCTGTGTATCTGGCGCCCTATTTGCTTTTACTGAAATCGATTTACAGCGATGTAATCGTAATAAAGGCTGGCAGAGGCGCCGCCGGATAATTTTATCCTGCGGCGCCTTTTTTTTACCAAAATCAAACCGGGAGGAGCGAACGGAGATGAAGATGAGATGGGGGTGGAGTTTCGCAGTCGCGTTGTTTATGATGGCCGCCGGATCTGTGTTTGCGGAGGAGGCGGGGAAATCGCCGGTCCAGATCAGCGGTTTTGTCGATACTTATTACAGTTACAATTTGAATCAACCGGATGATAGGAACAATGATTTGGCCAATTTCGATTTCGACCACAATACTTTCAGCCTCAGTCTGGCGGAGGTGGTCTTCTCGAAGGCGCCGGCGGAAAAGGAGCCTGTCGGTTTTCGGATCGATCTTGATTTCGGGCCGACGACCGATTTTGTCCACGGAGCTTCTGGAATTACTTCCCATCCCCCCATCCATCCGGTCACGACCGAATCGGAGATATTCAAAAATGTTCAGCAGGCCTATGTCACCTGGGCGACGCCGATCGGCCTGACGTTTGATATGGGGAAGTTCGTCACCCACATGGGCGCCGAGGTGATCGAATCAAAAGACAACTGGAACTATACCCGCGGCCTTCTCTTCTGCTGCGCCATCCCCTATTATCACGCCGGTTTGAGGGTCAACTACCCGATCTCCGACATGGTGTTCGTCAACGGCTATGTCTACAACGGATGGAACAATGTGGTGGAAAACAACAACGCCAAGACCTTCGGCGCGCAGATCGGATTTACGCCGACCAAACGGCTCCCGATTATTTTGAATTGGATCGGGCCGGAGGACGGTCTCTTTGGCGGTGAAAACCTTCAGGTGTACGACGCCATCGCCACCTTGAATCTGACCGATCAACTGGCGCTGATGGTCAATTACGATTACGGGACGAACGACGCTGCGCCGGGGGGGGGGAGTCAATCCTATTCCGGGATCGCCGCTTACGCCCGATGGGCGATGGAGCGTTCCGCCCTGGCGGCCCGATATGAGACCTTCAACGATGACGATGGGATCGTTTTCGGCGCCGCGGATAATACCGTCCAGGAGTTCACCGTCACCGCCGAGCATAAGGTCGCTGGGAGCCTCCTTCTTCGGTTGGAGTATCGGCAGGATATGGCCGACGCCGATATTTTTGATGACGAGGGGGGAGGTAAGACCGATTCCCAGAGCCGTGTCGTGGCCGGGGTGGTTTACACATTTTAATGAAATCCCCCCCCCTTAATAAAGGGGGGGGATTTCTAAGCAGGAAAGAGATGGAACAATCTTCATCCAACATCGTCGCCGATCTTCGGATCCTCTTCGACGGCAGGCAGAAGGAGATTCGGGCCTATCACGACCAAGGGGGGACGGGCGCCCGGGTCGTGGAGCTTCTCTCCGATCTGGCCGACCATCTGTTGTTGAGGGGGGTCCAGTCGATCGACCCGGCGTTGACGCAGGAGTGGGGGGGCGCTTTGGTCGCGATCGGCGGCTACGGCCGCCGGGAGCTTTCTCCGGGCTCGGATATCGACCTGATGTTTCTTTATCCGGACGGTCGGGCCAAAGAGGCCCAAACCTTGGCGTCGGCGCTGCTCTGCCTTCTATGGGACCTGGGATATAAGGTGGGGCACAGCGTGCGAAGCGTGGAGGAGTGCGTCGCGTCGGCGCGGGAAGACGCGCTCATCGCGACCTCTCTTCTCGAATCACGCCTCATCGCCGGCGATCGGGCCCTTTTTCATCTCTTTCACGAGACGTTTTTTTCAAACGTCGTCCATAAAAATCTCAGAGGTTTTCTTCACCGATTGAATGAAGGGAGAGTCTCCGGACAGCGCGAATATGGAGCGACCCCCTATCTCCTGGAGCCGAATCTGAAACAGAGCCCCGGAGGTCTGCGCGATATCCATCACCTGAAGTGGATCGCGCTGGCTCGATACCGCGCCGCGAGCCTCCCGCAGCTTTATCAGTGGGGGCTTCTTTCGAACAATGAATACTCCGGGCTGAATACCGCTCAAGATTTTCTCTGGCGGATGAGAAATCAGCTCCATTTTCAGGCCGGCAAGGCCTCCGACCACCTGACGATGGAATTACAGGAAGAACTGGCGCCCTTTTTCCACTTTGAAAACCGCCGCGAACTGATGCGCCAATATTACATCTTGACCGGCTGGGTCTTGGAAATTTCGCAGCGGTTCATCAGAGAAGCCCCTCCGATCGGCCGATGGAGCCGATGGGTCCGGCCGTGGAAGACGCGCCGGATTGGAGAGGGCTTTCAGCTTTACGACGGAGAGATTTCCGTCCAATCGGCCCATCTCTTTAAATTTTTTGAAAACGACGAAAACATCGTCCGCCTCTTCATCCTGGCCAAGGAGCATTCGGCCCGGATCGCGGACCGCGTTCTGGAGATCTTGAGGCAGATTTCCGATCAAAAGAAAAATATCCCTTTTTCCCCTGAAGGCCATGCGCTGTTCAACGAGATTCTCTCAAAGCCGGGAGGGGTCGCCGAAACATTAAGGGGAATGCACCGGACTCGCGTCCTCTGGAGAATCATCCCCGAGTTTTCGCGCGTTCACCGCCTGGTTCAGGAAAGCCGGTCTCACTTTTTCACCGTCGACGAGCACAGCTTCCGCGCGGTGGAGGAGGCGGAGCGCCTTCTTGACGAAGAGGGCCCGATTCGGGAGGTTTACGCCGGCATTCGACGGAAAGACATTCTTCATCTTGCCCTTCTTCTTCATGATATCGGCAAAGGGCGGGAGGGGGATCACAGCCAAATCGGGGCCGAGGTCGCCGAAGCGGTCGCGGGGCGCCTTGGGTATACCGAAGATGAACGGGCCCTTCTGATCTTCTTGGTCCGCCGCCATCTGATCCTCTCCGAGGTCGCTCTCTACCGGGACTTTTCGAACGAGCCGGTCCTCCTGCAATTTGTCCGGGAGGTCGCGCGGCCGGAAATACTCAAAAAGCTCTTTATATTGACCTGCGCCGATATCCGCGCCGTCGGGCCGGGGACTTGGAGCAACTGGAAAGGGGAGCTTCTCCTCAAGCTCTATGAAGAGGCCTTGACCCTCTTGACCGGGGAGGCGCCGGGACCGCAAGAGAAAAAGGTCGAGGCGATCCTTGCCCGGCTGAGAAAGACGCTGCAAGGGCGTTATCCGGAGGTTTGGCTGGAAGAAACTCTGGCCGCGTTGATTCCCCGCTATTTCCTGAGCGTCCCTTTCGAGAAAATCTTGGTCGACCTGTCGGCCTTCTATCGGTTGTTGATCGAGCCGATCCGTATTGAGGCGCGGTATCTTCCCGATCTGGCGGTCATGGAATATACCCTGTACACCTACGACCAGATTACGCCGGGGGTCTTTTCCAAGATGACGGGGGTTCTGGCGGCGAAAGGGCTTCAGATTGTGGCGGCGCAGGTCTTTACCCAATTGAACGGAATGGTGGTCGATACTTTTCGGGTGGTCGATCCGGACTACTCCGGGCCGGTTCCGCCGGAACGGATCACGGAGATCGCAAAGGAGATCCGGGATGCGCTGACCGGAAAAGAGACGGTCGAAGCGCTCTTTTCGAAAGGGCGCCGTTTCGGGGTTCAGAAGGAGGGCCGACCGGCCTCTCCCTCCATCCGCGTGGAGTTGGACAACGACAGCTCGGCCCGTTTCACCATCATCGATATCTTCGCTCCCGATCGGCGTGGACTCCTCTACGTCATCGCCAAAGCGATCTTTGGACTCGGTTTATCGGTCCATTCGGCGAAGATCGCGACCCGTTTGGATCAAATTGTCGATGTTTTTTACGTGCAAGGCCCCGGACAAGAGAAGATCACCGATCCGGAGAAGATACGGTCGGTCAAAGATTATTTGGTTCATCAAATTCAGCAGGAATTTTCAATCAAGAGCCCTCAAGCGGAGGGTGGCGTCCGAAAACAATGAACATTCCCGGCGTCCCTCCCTTTCCAGCGAAAGATGAGACGCCGGCGACAGAGGAGGGAAAATGGCGACGAATAAGCTCCAAGGTATCGCTCTGAAGGTCTTTCTGGTTTTGGTTGTTTTAACGATATTCAACGGGTGGAACGGGGGATTCGGTTTTGCGCAAGAGGGGGCGCCGGAGGAAAGCGCGGCGCCGCCCCCCGCAGAGGCGCCCGCCGAGCAACCTCCCGCCCCTCCTCAGATCGACACGGGCGACACCGCCTGGCTCCTCGCCTCTTCGGCGCTGGTCCTCCTGATGACCCCCGGTCTCGCCCTCTTTTATGGAGGGATGGTCCGTCGGAAAAACGCGCTGGGAACGATCATGCAGAGCATGATCATCGTCGCCCTGATCAGCATCCAATGGGTCCTCTGGGGGTACAGCCTCGCCTTCGGCCCGGACAAGGGGGGGATCATCGGAGGTCTCGATTGGCTCGGCTTAAACGGGGTGGGGCTCGAGCCGAACACCGATTACGCGGGGACGGTTCCGCATCAGGCGTTTATGATCTTTCAAGCGATGTTCGCGATCATCACCCCGGCCCTGATCACGGGGGCGTTCGCCGAGCGGATGAAGTTTTCATCTTTTCTGGTCTTCTCTCTCTTATGGGCGACCTTCGTCTACGATCCCCTGGCGCATTGGGTGTGGGGGGTGGGGGGATGGATGCGAAATCTCGGCGCGCTCGATTTTGCGGGTGGGACCGTGGTCCATATCAGTTCAGGCGTCTCCGCTCTCGCGGCGGCCCTTTACATGGGGAAGCGGGTCGGCTACGGAAAAGAGCTGATGGCGCCTCACAACCTTCCGATGACGGTCTTGGGGGCGGGGCTCCTCTGGTTCGGGTGGTTCGGGTTTAACGCGGGGAGCGCGGTCGCTTCGGGAGCGTTGGCGACGAGCGCCTTTGTCGTCACCAACACCGCGGCGGCGGCCGCTTCTCTCACCTGGATGTTCGTCGAATGGGCCCACCGGGGGAAACCGACCGTCCTCGGCGCCGTCAGCGGCGCGGTGGCCGGTCTGGTGGCGATCACGCCGGCGTCCGGATTCGTCGGCCCGATCTCTTCCATTCTCATCGGCGTCGGCGGAGGAATCGTCTGCTATTTCGGCTCGGTCATCCTCAAAAATAAACTGGGGTATGACGATTCCCTCGACGCCTTCGGCATCCATGGGCTCGGCGGCACCTGGGGAGCGCTGGCGACCGGCCTCTTCGCGACCAAGGCGATCAACGCGGCCGGAAACGACGGCTTCTTCTTTGGAAACCCGGGTCAACTCTGGACGCAGACGATCACCGTGGCCGGAACCTGGGTCTTCGCCTTCGTGGCGACGCTGATTCTCTTAAAGATCGTCGACAGCGTGATGGGGCTCCGCGTCACCAAAGAGAATGAGGTGATGGGGCTCGATATGTCCGAGCATGGAGAGAGCAGTTACAATTTATAATTGATGTTTTTTTGATATTCCAATTATAATATTCCAAGGGGGTCGTCGAGACCAAGGAGGAGACGAGACAATGAAAAAGATTGAAGCGATTATCAAGCCGTTCAAGCTTGAGGAGGTGAAGAAAGCCCTGGCCGATATCGGAATCGTCGGGATGACCGTCACCGAGGTCAAAGGGTTCGGGCGGCAGAAAGGGCATAAAGAGCTTTATCGCGGCGCGGAATATAATATCGAGTTTGTCCCGAAGTTGAAGATCGAAATCGCCCTTTCCGACAAAGACCTCGACCGGGCGGTGGCGGCGATCCTGGCGTCGGCGAAAACGGGGAGCATCGGAGATGGAAAGGTGTTTGTGACCGATCTGGAAGGGGTGGTTCGAATCCGGACCGGAGAGAGCGGCGAAACGGCGCTGTAAATGACGATAGGGGCGGTTCATGAACCGCCCCTATCGTTGTCCTGATCGTTCGATCAAGTTCGTTCCCGCCGAATTTCCACGACGAATCCTCCTCGAATCTCTTCTCGAAGAGGATGGCATTTTTTCACACGGACCAAGACAGACGCGATCCGTCGATCTTCCAAAACCTTTTCGGCGATCTTCTCCGCAAGGGTTTCAACCAGATGAACGCGCGTTTCTCTCCCGATTTTTACGATTTTCCCGCAGAGAAGATCATAGTCGACCGCCGCCTCCAATCGATCGGAGAGTGCGGGGGACTTTAGATCACACGTCAACTCCAGATCCACCGAGAGGCGCTGGCCGGCGGCCCGCTCTTCGTCCGTTACGCCGCAGTGGCCGTGGAACTCGATATCGTAAATCGCCAGTTTGTCCATTATATGTGGGGGCCTGTGGGAGAATTCGTTAACCGTTAAACGTTATTCGGAAAGAAAAGCGCTGACGTTTAACGAATAACGATTCACAAATAACGTCTTTTACCCATGGCCCCCGGCCCCTGCCTTTCAATCTGTCGGGAGTTGAACGAGGTGGGGGACCACCTTCCCTTCGATCAGATGCTCCTGGACGATCCGCTCGATCTCTTCCCCCGTCAACCCCCCATACCAGGTTCCTTCCGGATAGATCACCATATTCGGCCCGTTCCCGCATTGTCCCAGGCAACGGCAAAGGGTGACCCTCATCTTGTTCCGAAGCCGCCTATTCCAAAGGGAGTCTTGAAGGATCTGCAACGTCTCCTCCGCCCCCTGCTGGCTGCATGTCGGCCCGGTGCAGACGAATAAATGATGTGAATAAGACACAAAGGCTCCTGAATTTCTCTGTTTTATAACATAGCGCCGGTCGAATGTAAAGAAAGCGGCTCTCCCGGGTCGTTTCTTCATTCGTTTTTGATGTTGTCGGGTGGGCCGGTCTTTTGGTTTCGCGTGGGGGCGGCGTGTAGACTGTCTTTATCCGATTGGTTTTTGCCGGTTGACTTTTGATTCTCGCGTTGCAAATCCTGAAAGTTTTGATATACTTTACCCGGATTTACCAAGGAGGGATGAATGGCGCAACCGAGACGGCGATCTGAAATTCTCATCATCTTTTCATTTATCATCGGAATATCATGGACGGCGCTCGCGCCGTCGCGTTCGGCCGACGCCCAGTCGCTCGGCGCGATCGGGGGGATCGGCGGCATCTCCGGGGAGACGGGAGAAGCGACCCCCCTTTTTACGATGACGGGGAGCCCGAGTTTTCGGGAGGGGGAGGGGAGCCTGAGCGTCGCCTATCTGAATGCGCGGATCACCCGTTCGTTCGGAGATAAACTCGAAGATCGTTCAGGGGGAAACATATCAGCCGAGGTGACCTCGAAGATCCTGGTGATGGGCTATGGGGCGACCGATCGATGGGCGGTCGGCGCTGTTCTTCCATTCGACGCCACCCGGACCCAATTCGACAGCGACGCGAACGGCTCCATCGACACGAAAACCAAGGCGAGCGGTCTGGGCAATCCCTCTTTTTCGGTCAAATATACGATGGTTCGAGATCCGAATATCTCCGTTCGGGCGATCGCCAAGCTTCCCACCGGATATGAGGTGGGGGTCGATTATCCGGAGGGGGATCTCGACCTGGCCTATTCCGTTTCATTGGGCGCCGTGGACCTCCATCTTCAGGCGGGTTATCAATATACCGGAGAGGATCGAAACAAGGTAAATCCCACCGACGCC
>DATDON010000003.1:0-11558 GCA_035293225.1 Candidatus Manganitrophaceae bacterium | reverse complement strand
CCCCCCATAAAAAAAGGAGCGATAGACTTGTGAGGAGGGTTGGAAAAAATCGGTTGATCCCTTTTGAACGCATCGTTTTCTATGTTTCACATGAGATGATATCAATACAAACAAGATACGGGGAGGCGACATCGCCTCCCCGTATCTTGTTTTACTCTGGCATTGTCCAATTACAGGGCAACGTCATTCTGATCGTTGGGCAACGATCTCTGTTCGTTCATGCTCCAACAATCCAGTGTCAGGTCGTTATCCGCTTGACCGACCGCGACCGCTATAAACGCGGTAGCGTTGGAGAGAGAAGCCAGACAAGTGCCGCCTCCTGGCAAAACCACCGCCACCCCGAGCGTGTTCGTCAACTGAGCATTGGTAGCTGCATAGGGATTAGTACTCGCAGGAGTCGGCGTGCCGGAAGCGCCGATACCATAAGTATACCGAGTATTACCGGTCGGCCTCCAACCGATAGCGAGGAAGAAATCGCCGTAAGCGGCGTTATCCGAAAGAAATGAGGTCTGGCTGGTGAAGATACCCCCCAGGTTCACCCGGGCCTCAGACTGACGGGCGCGGGCTTGGTAGGTCAAAAAGTTGGGGATCGCGATGGCGGCCAGGATGCCGACGATCGCCACCACGATCATCAACTCGATCAAGGTAAAACCTTTTTGGTTTTTGTTTAACATGGTCTGTTTCCTCCTTGTTTATTTTTGAAGCGACTTTTCATATACTCCGCCCCAGGCATATTGCAGGTTATATGCCACCGCTCCTAAATAAAAAAACTCTATATATCAATATGTTATGTTTTATATCCGATGACAAATATTGTCCAAAATCCGTAAATTGTCAATATGCCAACGGTATAATGACATTTTTTGTCAGGTTAAAGTGATTACGGGAATCTAATACAAACGTAAAAACAATTGTTACATCGGTTCCGTAGAGGCGGTCCCCCGTGGCCGCCCAGGGCAGGCACGGTTTGCGTTCTACCTCCAACCATTTCCAGGAGGTCACAGGGGCCTGCCCCTACAATAAACACAACACCATTTATTACGTTTGTATTCGTCTGGATGGGCGAACACGCAGGGTCGCCCCTGCGGCCGGTCAGTGGACAGATTCGATTGGAATCTCTTTTTGGTTTGAGGTTTCTGTTTGGGGATTTTGCGGAAGATCGTTCGTTCTCTCAGAGGACTCTTCCAAAATCGGCTCTCCGAAGCCGGCTTCTTTGAACCGGGTCAGCAATTTTTCGTTTTTGGGATCGAGCCGGAGGGAATGCATCCACTCTTCGCGGGCCAGATCGGTCAGTTTGTCCTGGAGGTAGACCTCGCCGAGATGCTCGCGGATCACCGGATCGTCCGGAACGAGCGAGACCGCCTTCTTCAGATTGACCATGGCGTCCCGGATCATCCCCTTTTTATAATAAGCCCATCCGAGGGAGTCGATAAAATAACCGTCGTTGGGGCGGACGCTGAGGGCGCGGTTGATTAGATCGATCGCTTCGTTGATCCGGATCCCCTTTTCGGCATAGGTATAGCCGAGGTAGTTGAGGGCGTTGGCGTGTTTGGCGTCGAGCGTGATCGCTTGTTCCATCTCCTTGATCAGATCGTTGAATCGGTTCAGTTTATCGTAGGCCGCGCCCAGGTGGAAATGAAGGTCGGGCGATTTTGGATTTTTTTCAATCCCTTGAATAAATACGGCGGTTGCCTCTTCGTAGCGCTTTGCGTCGTAGAGGACCAATCCTTGAAAAAGATACGACTCCGGTCTTTGGAGATCGATTCGCCGGGCCAGCGCCGCCTGCTCCAGCGCTTCTTGTTCCTTTTTCAGTTTGTAATAATAGATGGAACCTAGGCGAAGATGGATATCGTAATCGGTTTTCTCGATGGCGTCCGAGGATTCCTCCCGGGGCTTCTGCGCCGCTCCCCGGCCCAGAACCGTTTGATAGGTTTCAATCGCCTTTTCATACTCTTTGTTTTCTTCGTAGAGCGACCCGAGGTAGATTTTCAGGCGGGCGTCTTCCGGCCTCGCTTTGACGACGGAGAGCGTTTTTTCGATCGCTCCCGGAATATCTTTTTTCTCCACCAGGACCCAGGCGGTCTGAAGCGCGATCTCGATGCTCTGGGCCTCTTCTTGAGCCAAGCCGTTCAACAATTCGAGGGCTTTATCAAATGATTTTTCCTGAACCAGCAGTTGGACCAGGCGCGTTCTCGCCTCCCGGCTCCCCGGATTGATCTCTCCCAGGATTTGGCGATAAGTCTGTTCCGCCTCCCCCGCCTTCCCCACCCGTTGATAAATATCCCCCATTTCCAGATAGGCCCTCTCAAAAGAGGGATTGAGGGAGGCCGCCTTTTTGTAATAGTCCAACCCCTCTTCCAAATCCTTTCGCTCCACCGCGATCCTCGCGAGGTAATAATACCCGAGCGGGATCGTCGGGTCTGCCGCGACCCCTTTCCGAACCATCTCTTCGGCCTTCTCCAATTCATTCGACGAGGCGTAAATTTCGGCCGATCTGAAATAGGCCTCCACTTCCTTCGGTTCGATTTGGATAACGCGTCGATAGGCGTCGATCGCTCTTTCAGCCATTCCGGAGGCCCCGTAAATATGCCCTAAAAGGACAAGAAGCTTCAGATCGTCCGGCCGGAATCGGAGGGCGCGCTCCGCGTAGGAGGCGGCCTCTTTTTGGGCGCCGAGCCGATTCAAAACGGCGGCGGCGCGGTGGAGGAGAAAAAAGGCGTTCGGATCGTCGCGAAGGGCGGCCAGGTACTCTTTCAAAGCCGCCTGATCGTTTTCGTCTTCCTCGTATTGAAGCCCTAAGATCGTATGATAATAAGAGGCGGGGGTGGGAGACGCCTCCGCGGGACCGCCTGAAGAGGACGAAATTCCTTTATGAAGACCGGCGCAAGAAGTTGCGAGGGGGAAAAAAATGAGAACGAGGATGAAACGGAAAGAGGCCGCCTTCATAAACCGACGCCTAAGCATTTAAGGGCGCCTCTTTTAGGGACCAACGCTTTTTCCACTCTCTTTTTTTCCTTCTTCCTTATGTTCTTTCGGGGTGACATCGATTTCATCCGGCTCCGACATTCCTTTTTTAAAGCCGCGGATCGCTTTTCCGAGGCCCATGCCGATTTCAGGCAGCTTCCCGGCGCCGAAGATAATGAGGATGATCAGGAGGAGGACCAACAGTTCCGGCATTCCGATTCCAAACATAGGGACTCCTTAGGCCGCGGAGGCCAAAAAACAAAAAAGAGGCAATTGAAATTATAAGAGGAATCGAGAATATTGTCAATTTTATTCCATGCGGAGACGGGAAGGGTGATCTTTCGCCAGACTTTCAAAACGGGTGTAGCGGTCAATAAACGCCAATTTCACCAATCCGATCGGGCCGTTCCTCTGCTTGCCGATGATGATTTCCGCCAAGCCTTTCTTTCCGCAGATGCACTCCCCGTCCCGTGGGCATTTACAAGGATCGTAGACCTCTTCGCGGTAGATGAAGAGAACGACGTCGGCGTCTTGTTCAATCGCCCCCGACTCCCGAAGATCGGCCAGCATCGGCCTCCTCTTCTCACGCGATTCGACGGCGCGGGAAAGCTGGGAGAGGGCGATCACCGGCACATGAAGCTCTTTCGCCAGCCCTTTCAACGAACGGGAGATGTCCGATATCTCTTGTTCGCGATTGTTGGCGTCTCCCCGTCCGCGCATAAGCTGGAGATAATCGACGATGATCAGGCCGAGTTGGCGCTCGGATTTCAGCCGGCGCGCCTTCGCCCGCATCTCCAAGATCGATATCGAGGCGGAATCATCGATGAAAATCGGGGCTTCCGACAACTTTCCGGCCGCCCGGATCAACTGCTGCCAGTTATCGTTTCCCGGCCTTCCGAGATAGCCGGATCGGATTTTGTGGGCGTCGACCCTCGCCTCGGAACAGAGCATCCGGAGTACCAACTGCTCTTTGGACATTTCGAGGCTGAAAATCCCGACCGTCTCGCGCCGCTGGATGGCGATATTCTGGGCCATCCCCAACGCGAAGGCGGTCTTCCCCATCGATGGACGGCCCGCCACGATGATCAGGTCGGAGGCCTGGAGGCCGGAGGTCAGCTCGTCGAGGTCCGAAAAACCGGTCGGCAAACCGGTCATCTTCTTCTCCGAGAGCCGCTCGATGATTTCAAATCCCTCCTTCACCAGATCTTTCATCGGGATGAAGGTCGTCCGCATGCTTTTATCCGAGATCGCGAAGATGCTTCGCTCCGCCTGATCTAAGAGATCCTCCACCTTTCCCTGGTTTTCATAGCCTTGGGTGACGATCTCCGTGGCGATGCTGATCAGATATCTGAGGAGGGCCTTTTCATGAACGATTTTGGCGTGGAGACGGACATTGGCGGCGGTCGAAACGTTGTTTAAAAGTTCGGTCAGATAGGAGGCCCCCCCCACCGACTCGAGTTGATTTTTTCCGCGGAGAAAATCGGTGAGGGTGATCAGGTCGACCGCCTCGTTTTTCTCGTTCATCTCCAGCATGGCGGAAAAGATCTTCCGGTGGCTCTCCCTATAAAAATCCTCCACGCGCAGGGTCTCGACGACTTTATTGATCGCTTGATTATCGAGCAAAATCGCGGCAAGGACCGCCTGTTCGGCCTCGATATTCTGCGGAGGAAGCTTTTGGATGGAGACATCGACAGGAATCATCGGATAAACTCGGGTTACGCTAAAGGTTGGGCGTTTCTAACCCTCGGCCTCGACCTTGGCCTTGTTTAGGATGTTTTGGGTGGTCTCCGTCCGCTCGGCGCCGGTGCGGACGTCGATCAACCGGAGCGCCGACTGAGGGGCCGCTTGCGTCAACACTAAAATCTTGTTTATTTTCCGCTTGCGGGCGTCCGCGAGGTAAGGCCCCATCCCCTTTCGGAATCCGTTGCTCCGGACAACCCTCCATCCGGCCGCCCTGAGCTGATCGGAAAGGGCCATCGCCTGCGAGGCCGCCTCCTCCGTATGCAGGACCAAAAAATCGGCGGAGGAGTACCCCTCTTCCTTTCTGGAAACCTTTTCCAGCGCCCATTGAAGCCGTTCGATATCGAAGGCGAAACCGGTCGATGAGGCGGGCGATCCGAATTTTTCCAGGAGATGATCATATCGCCCCCCGCCTCCCAGTTCGGAGCCGACCCCTTCCGAAAAGACTTCAAAAATCGTCCCGGTGTAGTAATCGAATCCGCGCACTTCGCCCAGATCGATCAAAAGAAACTCTTGATGTCCGGCGCGCTTTAGAATCGCATAAACCTCTTTCAACCGCTTCAACCCCGCCCGGCAGGAAGGATGATCGGCGAGCGAGAGGGCCTCACTGAAAACCTCCTCTCCTCCCACCAGATTCAATAATGAAAGAACTTTCCTACGGGTCTTGAGCCCGACCTTGACCTTCGGGGAATGGTTTCCGGAAGAAGCGGAAACCATCTCCCCTTCCAACAATTCTTCCAGTTGGGAGGCCTCTTTTTTGGAAACGGAATGGAGGATCCTCTTAAAAAGGGGGGGGTCCCCTTCAAACGACCGAAGGACCCCGCGCGTAAAAGCCATCTGGCCCAAGGCGATCTTAAATGACTTCAACCCCAGCTCCCGGAGAATTTCGATGGCCAGAGCGATGATCTCGGCGTCGGCCTCGGCGTTGGAGGGGCCGATGAGTTCTCCTCCGACCTGAAAGATCTCCCGCTCTCTTCCGGCGTGCTCCTCTTCATGACGGAAGACATTGGCCGAATAGCAAAGACGAAGCGGCAAAGGCTCGTTGTTCAATAAGGTCGCCGCCATTCGGGCGATCTGAGGGGTGACGTCGGGGCGGAGGACCATCATCCGGCCGGTCGCGCGATCGACGAATTTATAGGCGCGATTCAGGAGATCTTCCCCGACCCCCAGCGAGAAGACATCGAGATATTCAAAAATGGGGGTGATCACTTCCTCGTATCCCCAACGATTGAACACGCCGAGGACCTTCCGCTCGACGGCGCGCCGTCTCGAGGTCCCCTCGGGAAGGAAAGTGGCGACCCCCTTTGGAATCATCGTCTTCGGTTTGTTGGAGAGTCTCATGGCGGATTAATTGCTTTGCGTAGGGGCCGACCGACGCGTCGGCCCTCATGCGGACGAACACGGGGGTTCGCCCCTACAGTTTCACCTGTTTGGCGGAAATAACGTGAGGAAGTAATTTAATCTCTTTCAGGAGTTCCGGCCCCAGGAGGGAATCGACGCCGACGACCGAGATCGCTTTTCCCCCCGGCTTCTCCCGACCCAACTGCATTCGGGAAATATTGATCTGATTTTTCGCCAGAAGCTGGCCGAGACCGCCGATCACCCCCGGTTTGTCCTCGTTCAGCAAAAAGAGCATGTGCCCTTCCGGAATGACCTCGAGCGACATTTGGTCGATTTCGACGAGCCGGGGCTCTTTTTTATTGAAGATCGCTCCGGAAACGCTCTTTGTCTTTTCGCCGGCCTTCACTTTGACGCTCAAAAGGCTCGAGAAATTCCCGGCGTCGCTGCTTTTGGCCTCGTTGACCTCGATGCCGCGCTCTTTCGCGATGCTGGGGGCGTTGACGTAGTTGACCGTCTCCTCCAAGATCGGCGATAAAAGCCCTTTGAGGGCGGCGACGGTGATCGGCTCGGTTTGAAGATCGGCCGCTTCGCCATGATATTCAATGGTGATCTTTTCGATCCCCCCTTCCATCGTCTGGCCGATAAACGATCCGATCTTCTCGGCCAATTCGACGTAGGGCTGGACCTTCGGCAGGAGGTCGGCGGAGACCGAGGGAAGATTGACCGCGTAACGGACGACCCCCCGGACCAGGAAATCGACCACCTGATCGGCGATCGCCCAGGCGACATTCTCCTGCGCCTCGGTCGTCGCCGCGCCGAGATGCGGCGTGCAGATGAAGTTCTCGAGCGTCAGAAGGGGGTTGGAGGGATCGACCGGTTCTTTTTCAAAGACGTCAAACGCCGCGGCGGCGACCTTTCCTCCGTTCATGGCGTCAAAGAGATCCTTTTCATTGATGATCCCCCCCCGGGCGGCGTTGACGATCCGGACGCCGTGCTTCATTTTTTGGATCGCCGTCGCGTTGATCATATATTTCGTCTCAGTGGTGAGGGGGGCGTGGATCGTGATGATGTCGGAGCGGGAGAAAAGGGTGTCGAGATCGACCACTTCCACACCCAGCTTGCGGGCGTTTTCCGGGGCGAGGTAGGCGTCATACGCGAGAACCGTCATGTTCATCCCTTGGGCCAGTTTCGCCACGTAGCTTCCGATCTGGCCGACGCCGATGACCCCGAGGGTTTTATTGAAAAGCTCCATCCCCATGAACCTATTCTTTTCCCACTTTCCCGATTTGACCGAGGCGTTCGCCTGGGGGATTTGGCGCGCCATCGACATGATGAGGGCGAAGGCGTGCTCCGCCGTGGTGATCGTATTCCCGCCGGGGGTGTTCATGACGACAATCCCCCGCTTGGTCGCGGCCGGGATATCGACATTGTCGAGCCCCGACCCCGCCCGGCCGATGATCTTCAGGTTTTTCGCCGCGGCGATGACGTCCTTGGTGACCTTAGTCCCGCTTCGGATGATCAGGCCGTCGTACTGGGGGATCTCTTCGATCAACTGCGCCGGGGTCAGTTTGGTCTTGACGTCGGCGGCCAGGCCGGCCTTTTTTAAAATCTCCACCCCCCGGTCCGAAAGGGAGTCGCTGATGAGGACTTTCATAAAACCTCCAGGATATCAATATTCGTGAATCGTTATTCGTTATTCGTTAAACGTAAAAATACAAAACACTTAAATCGCAAGGATGGTTCGTCCGTTCCACCTGTTGTTTATCTCTTTCGTATTAACGAATAACGTTTGACGAATAACGATCAACGTTACTTCTTTAACAAAATTTCCTGCGCAATTCCGACGCCGGTCCCGAGTTTGAGAGGGTGGCCCATCGCCTTCAACACCATCTCGACCGCCGAAACGGCGATAATGATGTCAAAGGTGTCCATGTAGCCCATGTTGGCGATGCGGAAGACCTTTCCCTTGAGGTGGTCCTGGCCGCCGGCCGCCGTGATCCCGTATTTGACCCGAAGATCTTTATAGATCGCTTGGCCGTCATACCCTTCCGGCGCGGAGACCGCGGTCACCGAATCGCTCGGATGCTCCTTGGGAAAGAGCGCCAACCCCAATCCTTTCATCGCTTCCCGCATGGCGCGCGCCAAAAGCCGGTGGCGGCCGAACACATTGGGCAGCCCCTCTTCTTTCAGCATTTTGAGCGATTGGTCGAGGCCGACGATCAAAGAGACCGCAGCGGTATAGGCCGTCTGATTCTTCGCGAGGGCCTCCCGCTCCTTTTTGAAATTAAAATAGAATTTGGCGTTTTTCGCCTTTTCCGCCTGCCGCCAGGCCTTTTCCGATACGGAGACGAACGCCAACCCCGGCGGAAGGGCCAGGGCCTTCTGCGAGCCGGTGACGACCACGTCGAGCCCCCACTCGTCGGTCCGGATGTCGAAAACCCCCATCGCCGAAACGGCGTCGACGATCATCAGACAGCCTTCATGCCCCCGGACCGCCTCGGCGATCTCGCGGATCGGATGGGCGACGCCGGTGGACGTTTCAGAGGCCTGGGTAAAGACCGCTTTAATGGACGGGTCTTTTTGAAGCGCCGCCTTGACCGCTTCCGGTTTCACGGCGTATCCCCATTCCACCTTGATCTCTTCCGCCTTCACCCCGTAGGCTTGACAAAGTTTCAGCCAGCGTTCTCCGAATTTTCCCCCGTTGACCACCAGCGCCTTATCGCCGGGAGATAAAAAATTGGAGACAGACCCCTCCATTCCCCCGGTCCCGGTGGAGACGATAATCAACACATCGTTCTCGGTTTGGAAAAGCCATTTCAAATCCTGCTTCACCCGCTCCAGGAGCTTCGCGAACTCCGGGGCGCGATGATGGAGGATCGGCTGAGCCATCGCCAGGAGGACTTCCGGAGAAACCTGCGTCGGGCCGGGCGCCAAGAGGTATTTCTTCATCTGTTGACTCCTTCTAAAAATTGTAAATTGAGACCCATATGGAGGTTTTCGGCGAAAATAGAATTTTTTTACGGTAGCATAGCGGGGTTAAAAATGTCAAGAAAAAGGTTCTTTTTTCGACGAGCGAATTGACAAAGATTCAATTTCCGTTTATTTATTTAGAATATGGCCCGCCGGTTCGGAAAAATAAAACGGTTCGGATATACCGTTTCGACTTTAATCCTTCTCTCGTTCCTCGGAGGCGCCCTCACGCACGCCGCGACCGATCGCTTAAAAGAGGGGGACGCCTGTCGGGATGAATTGAGGAGCGACCCCGAACGAAAAAAAGACCGCCGACAATGGGAACAGTGCGTCGAGAAATACAAAAACGCTTCCTCACTGAAAAAACAGCCCCGCGGCTGGTATGAGGTCGGCCGACTTTATGAAGAGCTTTACCTCTATTCGAACAGACTGGAGGATATTGAAGAGGCGAAACAATATTACGCGAAGGTCCTACAGTCGGCGCCGAAACATCCGGCCGCGGCCGACGCCGGAAGGCGATTAGAAAAGATCAATCCGCTTTTGGCGGGGTCGGCGAATGAAGAGGGCGCCGTTTTGGGGAATATCCGCCATTGGTCTTATCCCGACTACACGCGGGTCGTCATCGATTTAAACCGCCCCGCCTCCTACAAGGTGTCCCGGATTCATGCCTCGGAGGTCTTGTCGATTCACCTTTTACAAACATCGCCGGGGGAACTCTTCCGACAAAAACGCTCTTTCTCGGTTTCGGAAGGAATCCTCAAAAAAATCGAGGTGAAGCGGGAGGGGAGGAACGAGGTGAAGGTGTTGCTGACCTTCAAGAATCTCGGACCCTATAAACTGATCCCTCTCACCGATCCGGACCGGCTGGTCATTGATGTTTCGGATGTTTCGCATCCCGGCCCGGCGCCGGGCGCCAAGGAGATCGACTTGACTCAGGTCAACCCTCCTCAAATCATCCTCCCTCCGCTTGTCCCTTTCAACATTCAGACCATCGTCATCGATCCGGGCCATGGAGGAAAAGACCCGGGGGCGATCGGATCGACCGGCCTGACCGAAAAAGAGGTGGTCCTCGACGTCTCGCTCCGGCTCAAGGAACTGATCCAAAAGCGGCTTAAAAAGAGGATCATCATGACGCGGGACCAAGACGTCTTTATCCCGCTGGAGGAGCGGACCCTCGTCGCGAACGCGAAAAAGGCCGATCTTTTCGTCTCCGTCCACGCCAACTCCAGCCCGAGACCGCTTGCGCAGGGGATTGAAATCTATCTCCTCGGCCGCGCGACCGATGAAAACGCCATCGCCACCGCGGCGCGGGAGAACGCCACCTCCGAGAAGGCGGCGCGCGATTTTCAAGAGGTCATTTTAAACGATCTGGAGCGCGAATTTAATCTGAACGAGTCGCTGGAATTCGCCCACTATACCCAGAACGCCTTCGTCGAAAATCTTATCCCGAAATACCCGACCGTCTCTCTGGGGGTCAAACAAGCGCCGTTCTATGTCTTGGCGAACACCAACATGCCGGCTATTCTCGCCGAGATCTCCTTCATCAGTAACCGACTGGAAGAAAAACGCCTTCGAAACCCTTCATACCGGCAAAAGGTCGCGGAAGCCCTCTTCAATGGGATCGAACGATATCTCCATTCCCTCAGAGTCAATTCGTAACATGACCGTGATGAAATTGACCCTGGAGTATGATGGGACTTTTTATCACGGCTGGCAAAAACAACCCCATCTGCCGACCGTTCAGGGCGCGTTGGAGAAAGCCCTTTTTCAATTAACGGGAGACAAAATCACAATCCAGGGCGCCGGGCGAACCGACGCGGGGGTCCACGCCTATGGACAGGTGGCGAGTTTTACCTCGGAAAAACGATTCGAGCCCGACGTCTGGGCTCGCGCGCTGAACGCCCTCTTGCCCGCCGACATCGCCGTCCGCTCGGCCGAGGCGGCGCCGTCTGATTTTCATGCGCGATTCTCGGCGAAGAAAAAAACCTATTCATACCTCATCTACAACAACCGGCGCCGCTCCCCGCTTCGAAGAATGGTCGCCTGGCATGTCTACCAACCGCTGGACGTTCGAAAAATGCGGGCCGCCGCCGGGCGTCTGATCGGCGAGCACGATTTCACCTCCTTCTGCGCCGCATCGAGCGAGGCGAAAGACCGCCGCCTCCATTTGCAAAAAATCGAGGTGACGCAAGAGGGGGATCAGATTCGGATGACATTTGAAGCGCCGCGCTTTTTACAATATATGATTCGGAACATCGTCGGGTTTCTGGTCGAGATCGGGCGAGGAAAGAGAGCGGCTTCGGACGCCTCTCTGGTCTTAGAGCGGAAAGACCGCCGGACGGCGGGGCCGACCGCCCCGCCGCAGGGGCTGTTTTTGGTGAAGATTGAATATTAACCTAAATTCTTAACGGCTATAAGCAAACCCAAATGTCTTGTAGGTTGTTGATGCGGTGTTGGCCTCCAACGCCGTTCCTCCATCGGCGTTCGTCCAGGTGAACACCCCCGCGTTATCCATCACCAATCGCTTGGCGAAAATATCAGAA
>DATDON010000002.1:0-2067 GCA_035293225.1 Candidatus Manganitrophaceae bacterium | reverse complement strand
TAATAATCTAATAACCTTGTCTGCAGAGAAGGAGGCGTATGCAAGGCGGAGCGAAGGCTCGCGCCGCAGCGTACGTCTCGTACGTGAGGACGCGAGGCTGAAGTGACAACGCGGCAGACACCCCTTATCGGCGGATCAAGGTTTAAGGGGACGATTGTTCTGACTATTCTGCTGATACTCCTCGGCCTCTATCTCTTCTACATCGAAATTCCCGGGGCGAAAAAAAAGGAAGAGGCCGAATCGAAGGCGAAGCGGCTCTTTTCGTTTTCGGAATCGGCGGTGACCGGGCTGACGATCCAGTCTCCGGAAGGGGTGATCGAGTTGGAGCATAGCGCCGATCCCGATCAGCCCTGGAAAATCTCCAGGCCGGTCGCGACGGCGGCCAATGACGCGGCGGCCTCCGGCCTCGCCTCCCAGTTGGAGCGGCTGGAATCGACCCGCGTCGTCGAAGAGTCTCCGGCCGACTTGAAGGCCTACGGCCTCGATCCTCCCGCCTACTCCATTATTATCCACCTCAATCAAACCGACGTCGAACCGCTTCAAATCGGGGGGGAGAATCCGGCCGGGACCGAGGTTTACGTCCGGAAAGGGGAGGCCGGGCCGGTTTATTTAACCGCCGGGAGCGTCAAACAATTTTTGAAAAAAGATCTGAAGGAGTGGCGCCGGCGGGAGCTTTTCCGCTTTGAGACCGCCGATGTGAAACGGATCCGGATCGAAGGCCCCCGGCGTGAATTGGAGCTGGTTCGGGAGGGAGAGGGGTGGCTCATCAAAAAACCTCTCTTGGGCGCCGCCGAAGGGGCGGGGCCGTTCCAGGGAGACCCTTCCGCGATTTCCAACTTTTTGGGGAGCGCCCTCAATTTGCGCGGGGACGATTTTATCGACGCGCAAAAAGAAGAGAAGAAAAAAGAGCTCGGCCCTCCGATCCTGAAATTGAATTTGGAGGTCGGCGCCGTCGACCGGGAGGCGAGCTTTTATAAGTTAAAAAAAGATCCCGATACGGTCTACGCCGCGACCGTCCCCTCCGCGCCGATTTACAAAATTTCGGCGGAAAGCTTTCAATCGATCGATCAGCCGGTCAACGCCCTCCGGGATAAAAAGGCGCTCTCCCTGAATGACGTGGAGAGCGTGGAGGAGATCGTGATCAAACGGCCCGAGCGGACGGTTGTTCTCCGGAAAAAAGAGGGCGCCTGGACGATTGAGTCTCCCTCCCCCCAAAAGATAGACGATCCCGGAAAGGTCTCCCGCCTCCTCTTCGACCTGCGCGATCTCCGGGTGGAGGAGTTTCCGGACCTTTCCAAAGCGGCCCGGACCGCCTTGGAAAACCCTTCCGTTTCGATTCAGTTGAAAGGGAAGGAGGGGACGCTCCTCGATGAGGTCGAATTCGGCCGGATCGAAGGGGGACGGGTTTACGCTCGCAGTCGCCGCCAGCCGACCCCGTTCTTCTTGAAGAAGGAGGATGCCGATCGTGTTGCAAACGAAAACGATTTCATCGCGTCGACGCCCGCCCCTTCGAACGCCGCTCCTAAATCCAAATAAGAAGAAGCGGAATCAGAAAGATCACCGCCAAAAAAGCGGCCAGCCTGACGATGTTCCCGATAAAATATTGAGACCATCGTTCGATCATCGACTCATACCGGTTGAAAAAGAAAAAGAGGACGATCAACGACACCAGAGAGATCGCGATGACCTCGACCATGACCACATGAACCGCCAGAGGGTTATTGATCACCAGGGCGGCCATCAAGGTGTCGGAAAAGGTCGAGATGTTCGCCCCCATGACATAGGGGACGAGCCGGCTCGACTTGATGTATCCCTTGGCGTAAAAAGGAACGAGAATGCCGCAGGAGACGGTGACCGAAGGGGTGAGGAAGGTGATCCCCAGACCGAGAAGGAACATGGCGCCGGGGCTGCTGAGATACCTTTGGATTTTGAATTGATCGACATGTTTTCCCGGATCGGGGAGGGCGCGGTCCAAAATTTTAAAACTGGCGAGGAGGATCGCAAGCCCCGCCCAAAAGAGGGCCCAGGAAGGTAAAAGTTCGGAGAGCGGACCGACGACCGGGCGGG
>DATDON010000001.1:0-11535 GCA_035293225.1 Candidatus Manganitrophaceae bacterium | reverse complement strand
ATATGGCGGAAACAGAGAACAAACAGCCCATGGGCTTAGAGAAACAACACAAAAATTCCCAAATTTTTGACATGATCGTCATCGTCGGATTGGTCTTCAACGCCCTCATCGCGATTTTTCTTCTTCTCTACTGGTTCAATCTACTTTAATCCTTATCGCTCCGCCGATTTGGCGCATCGAAACCCGATCGTCGTATCCCGGTAATCCGGAAACATCTTCATCCGCGCGGAAGCGCGCCCGGAAAGAGCGGCGTCGTTCCAAGATCCTCCCCGCAGCGTTTTCATCTCTCCCTGCTCCGGTCCTTTTGGATTCGCGGAAGGAGCCTGTTGATAATATCCCTCTTCATACCAGTCCTGAACCCACTCTCGAACATTTCCGGCCACATCGTATAAATTGAAGGGACTTTTATCTTTTTCGAACGAGCCGACGCGGGCGGTTCGGGAAAAGCGGTCCTCATCTCCCAAAAAATTGGCGAAGGTCGGTTTGAAGGAATCCGTCCCGGGCCCGACCGGCCTTTGAGACCCCCGCGCGGCCTTTTCCCATTCGGCCTCCGTCGGAAGACGCTCTCCCCGCCACCGGCAAAACGCGTCGGCGTCCTCCCAGGAGACATAAACGACCGGTTGATTCGGGCCGTTATACGCCTCGATGTCCTTTACATAACGGGAAAGGGGGGAGCGATGCCGCGTCGCCTTCACGAATTCGGCGTATTGGAATTGGGTGACTTCGTATTGATTTATTTCGTAGGCGTCGAGGAAAACGCGCCGGACCGGCTTCTCGTCGAATGCTCCCTCCATGCTCCCCATTGTAAAATCCCCCACCGGGATCAAGATCATTCGGTTTCCAATGGGGGGCTCTGAAGATTTTACCTTTCTCAGAACGATCTCTGACTCTTTCTCATTTGAAGAGGTCAGCCGGATCGCCACGATCGGAACCAGCGATAAAAAAAGGACGAAAACCAACCACGCTTTTTTAAATAAGCTGTCCATAGAATCACCCAGTGTGAGTCTAGCATAAAGAAAGAATGCGAATCAACCCAATATCTATTTATGGCCGATTATCGCCGAAAGCCGTAACGGAGCGTAGAAACCGGTTCGGCCTGCCCGGATGAAAATATACTGAACTCGGCTTGAAGAACCAGGGTCAAGACGTCTCCATTGCGCAAGGTCAACGCGACCTCTTTTTCAATCCCGGCGGGCAAATCTTCGGATTTCAGAAGCGGCTTATCGTTGAGGCGGATCTGGACGGAAATGTTCTCCGGCGCCGGCTTCCCTTCCCCCATCCCCGCCAGCGAAGGGGGGCCTTCGTTGGTCAAACGAAAAAACCCTTTGACCTCCACCGATTTTTTGTCCGGAGGAAGCAGAACCTTCAAATCCAATACAACGGCCCCTTTGCCGGTGGCGAGAGGGGCGAGAAAATCATTGGGGTTTGAATCGATCGCTTGAAGCTTCCCTTTCAATCGAAGGAGGCCGTTTTCCATTTCAAGGCGGATCTCGCTCCGGGCGCTTCGTTCATCCCCTTTCTCATCCGAGGCGCTCGCTTCAAGGAACTCGGGAAAGGAGGCGCCCTCCGGCAGGGGGGTCTTCTGACTTTTTCCGCCGCCGACGCCGAAGCTCTGATTGGCGGCCGCGACGACATGCCCCGATTGAAGCTCAGGGACGATTTTCCAATCGGCCCCCCCCGCTTCACTGAACCGGCCTAAAACAACCAGAAGCAGGCTGAGAAGGAGGCGGGGGATAGAATGGATTTCCGCGCCGCCGGAAACCATTCCCCTTAGGTCATTGATCCGCAGCCTCTCTTTGAACCGGTTCATCGGTTTTCGTTTCTCCTCAAACCATTTCCCGGAGGTCATGGTTTTCGCATCTCCTCAAACCATTTCCCGGAGGTCATCCTCTTCGCTCGTCTCTCGGAAAAACTTTGATCCACGGGCTTTTATTCGGAACGCCGAGTTTTTTGATTCGGGCGGCCAGCTCCGGGGGCCATGATCCGTTTTGAAGCGCCTTGGAGAGGGCAAAGACGTCGAGGACGGAAACCTCTTCCCACTTTCCCCCTTCTTTGACGATCTTCTCCAGCGAGGGCCGGGCCGGATCGTCCCTCCCCGGGAAACGGATATTTTCATATATTTTAATCCGGACCTTATGGCTTTGAGTGAAAACGACCTCGATCCCCTTTTTCTGAGCATAGGCGAGGAGGGCCTCTTTCACCTTTTCGATCTCTTCCTTCATCCTCCCCTCCTCCGCCTGCAGCGCGGCCAGCCGCTCGGCAAGGGCCACCCCCTCTTCCTTCATATATTCATTTTTAGAGAGGGAAGCGATTTCATAAAGATGACGGAAGAGAGGACAAATGGAGCGATGCTCGCACCAATCGCAGAGGGCGCTCTGCCGCGGCGGGAATTCGGTCGCCGTTTCAATTTCTTGAATCAACCGGATGGTCTCCAGACGAAGGGCGTCGAGATCTTCCGGGGAGCGGCGGGAGTGGATCTCCTGGTCAAAAATCAGATAGTGCCAGATCAGCTCGATCTCTTTCGTTTCCGGCCAGAGTCGCTGCGCCGCCATCTGATAATAAGCGAGCTGCCGGTCCGCGTCGAGGTCCTGCTGCGTGGGGAAAAAGCCTTTCGTCTTGTAATCATGGATCCAGATCACCCCGTCTTTGGGCCGGCTGAGCCGGTCGATGTATCCTTGCATCCCATATTGACCGGCGTCATCCAGGCTGAATTTGACGGGATGCTCCAATCCCAACGTCCGGGTCTGGTCGAACGGGCTGTATCGGCGGTAATAGTCGATCAGACACTTCTCTCCCAACGCCAGATACTCGTTCGGCGTCATCCCCTCCCGGACAATCTGAATCTCTTTATGCCACGCTTTCTCCCACGTCTGGCGGTAATAGGCCAAAAGCTCCTCCAACGACATCGGCTTGAGAAATCGCAGATCGGAGTAAAGCTTATAAAGGGCTTCATGCACGCGCGATCCCATGAAGGCCTCGATCCCCTCTAAGGGGGAAGAGATTTGATCGATGTAGGTGAATTTAAATTTTTGGGGGCATTGGCGATAGGTTTCCAAACGAGAAGGAGAGTAAATCATCGGATTCTTGCTCCCGAAAAGGCGGTCCGCCGCCGATTCATGACCTAAGGGGAATGGATTTCCGTTCTACCTCCAGCTTTCGTTTCACCTCCAGCTATTTCCCGAAGGTCACAACCATTTCCTGGAGGTCATGGTTTCCGTTTCACCTCCAGCCATTTCCTGGAGGTCAGTGTCCCACCCTGCGAGGACTGTTCTTACGAAGACTCCTCCGATCCATAGGAGGAGGATGCTCTGGCGGTTATTGTAGCGATGATTGATCCGGAAGTCAAAGTGAATTTGCCGGCCCGTCTCTTCATCGAATCTTCATGAAGCCGTGTTATAATCCAGCCGAAATGGTTTTCGCTTCTCCTCAAACCATTCCCTGGAGGTCATGGTTTTCGCTTCTCCTCAAACCATTTCCTGGAGGTCATGGTTTTCGCTTCTCCTCAAACCATTTCCTGGAGGTCATGGTTTTCGCTTCTCCTCAAACCATTCCCCGTAGGTCAAAAGGAGGGAAGATGGCCCGGCCTGAGCAGGGTTCTATTTTAATCGTGGAAGACGATCGTAAGACGGCGTCGATTTTAAGCCTCTATCTTCGGAAAGAAGGCTTCGCCACGGTGGAGGCTTACAACGGGATCGACGCGCTTTCTCTTTTCAAAAAACATCATCCGGTTTTTATCCTGCTCGACCTGATGATTCCGCAGCTCGACGGCGTCGAGGTCTGCAAACGGGTCCGCCGGGAGTCGGATGTCCCGATTATGATGGTCACCGCCAAGGTGGAGGAGGTCGATAAGTTGATCGGTCTTTCGATCGGCGCCGACGATTATGTCGTCAAACCGTTCAGCCCGAGGGAGGTGGTCGCCCGCGTGAAGGTCATCCTCCGCCGCGGCCGGCGGAAAGAAGAAAGTCCCCTCAAACCTCTTTCGATCGGCGACTTGAAGGTCGATCCGGAACGGCGCAAGGTCACCCTCCACGGAACGCCGGTGATCTTGACCCACTTTGAATTTAAGCTCCTTCTCGCCCTGATCTCCTCTCCAGGCCATGTCTACTCACGGGAATCGCTCCTGGAAAAAATCTATCCCGACGGCGAGGCGAACGTCCTCGACCGGACGATTGACGTTCACGTCCGGAACCTTCGCGAGAAGATCGAAAAGAACCCGGCCAAGCCCCGGTATATCAAAACCGTTCGCGGCGTAGGATATCAATTTGCGGAAGAATAGACGATTCAAACCGAAAATCAGTCTCATTTGGAAGCTGGTCGCGATCAATCTGCTGGGGGTCGGCCTGGTGATCCTTCTTGCCTGGCAGGCGCTCGATCACTTCGCCGCCGATTATTTTATGGGTCTGATGAAAAAATATAACATCGACCCGAAGATCCTTCATGAGATGTTTCTCCGCGCCACACACCAATTTCTTCTAATCTCCATGCTCCTGGGGCTCGGGGCGGTGTCGGTCCTCAGCTTTTTTATCATCCGGAAAGTGATGCGGTCGCTGACCGAGATGAACGCCGTCACGCGTCAACTGTCGGCGGGAGATTACTCCAAACGGGTCCATGTCATCACCCGCGACGAAGTCGGCGAGTTGGGAGAGGCGTTCAATCAAATGGCGCAAAGCTTGGAAAAAGTCGAGTCGATGCGGAAGGACCTCGTCGCGAACGTCGCCCATGAGCTTCGGACCCCGCTGAACAACATCCGGGGGCAATTGGAAGCGATTCAGGACCGGTTGATGGCCCCTTCTCCCGAGACGATCAATTCCCTTCACGAAGAGGTCCTCCGGCTGGTTCGATTGGTGGAGGGGCTCCACCGCCTCTCCCAAATCGACGCCGAAACCCGGTTCATGAAGAAGGAGCGGCTCGATCTTCAGACCCTCATTCTCGATGTTCTTCAAAAAGAAAAGGGGCGCTTCGATCAAAAGGGGATCCGTCTGAAGGTCAACTCCCTCCCCGTCTTTGTTTTGGCCGACGCCGATCAAATCATCCAGGTCCTTCAAAATCTGATCCAGAACGTCCTTCAATACACGCCGCAAGGAGGAGAGGCCGGCCTCGTTCTATCGCGGGAGGCTCATCAGGCCAAGGTTCTCCTCGTCAACAGCGGCGAAGGGGTCCGGAAGGATGACCTCCCCCATATCTTCGAGCGGTTTTACAGAGGTGAAAAATCCCGCTCGCGGGAGAGCGGCGGAGCGGGGATCGGATTGGCGATCGTCAAGCAGATCGTCGAGGCCCACGGAGGAACGGTCGGCGCCGAGAGCGCCCCGGGACGCACGGAAGTCTGGTTTACCCTGCCGATATAAGATTTCTTCATCAAATCTTCACATATCCTTCATCTTTCCTTAAAAACCTTCTGTAAAAATAAAACTGTAACAATCAGATTCACCTTTAACCTGAACAGGAGGAAACCGATGAAGAAAGGGATCAGTCTTGTTGTCACCACGCTTACTTTGGCCGGCGCCATTTCACTCGCGCATGCGGCCAAATCGACCGCCAACGGTTGGTACGAAGGAGAGGAAATTTACTACATCGACCAAGGCCTCGAAAAGAACACCACGGAACGGCATAAAAACCAGATATACCTCATCGGGGGAAACCGGATGTATCAAGCCAATGTGGTCCTCCATATTCCGGGAGACGCCGACTGGACCCCCCACTGGAACGTCAACGTCGTCCATACCGCGGTCGGGGCGACGGTTCAGGATATTGTCGACGCCGGCCTGGCGTCGTCGCGTTTTCCCACGGAATCGGTCTTGTTCGACGACGCCGCAGATATCTTGGAAGCGGAGCGGCGGGGTTTGGTCCGGATCGATCGGCCCGGCCTGGTGGTCCTCTGTCCGATTGTGTCGGAGTCGGCCGCGGAATCGAACGGGCATACGCCGCAGTCGGAGGAATTTCCGCCGTTGACCGGCGGCGCCACTTTCTAAGCGGTCAAGATAATTGAAGGAGCAGTATCCAGCTTTGGGATTGGAGGCTTTAAACCGATTCACCGACATGAAAGGAGAAAAAATGAAGGTAAAAATATCGCGCAAAACATTTTATTCGGCCTGGGTCCTCTCTCTCGGAACCGTCTTGATGGCGTCGGCGCTCTTCGCCATGGAACCGGGCGCCATGAAAATGGACAACATGGCCGATGAAAAGATGATGATGAAAGAAGAGATGACCGCCGATGAAATGGATAAAAAGGGGGATGAAATGATGGCCCAAGGAAAGGAGATGAAAAAGAAAGCGGCCATGATGAAAAAAGAGATGAAAAAGGGTGAAACGATGAAAGAAGGCAAGATGGATCAAATGGACGGTATGAAGAAGTAGAAAAATATGTTAATTTTATATTGAAAGCCCCGAGGGGCGGGAGCAAGGAGGAGGCCATGGATTGGACATTTGGAATATTGGCGATTTTAGCGGGAAGCTTGACGGTGTTGAGCCCGTGCATTCTCCCGATTCTCCCGCCCCTCTTGAGCGCGTCCGTGGCGGGCCGGCTTCGCCACAGGCCTTTCTGGATTGTCCTCGGCCTGGCGATCAGCTTTACCCTCTTTGGCGTGGTATTCGCCCTCTTCGGCAGCTTCCTCGGACTCAGCAACGCGGCGCTTCGAAATGCGGCGCTGGCGGTTCTCTTCTTCTTCGGCCTCTCCCTCCTCTTACCGAGGCTTTGGGAGCGGATCGGGAGCCGGATCAGCGCCCTGGCGCAGCGGATTCCCGGCGTCGATCGGATTCCCTCCGAACAGGGGCGGATCAACGCCCTTCTCATCGGCGGATCACTCGGCCTGGTCTGGGCCCCCTGCGCCGGGCCGATCTTAGGGATTATTCTCACGCTGGCGACGATTCAGTCGTCCTTTATCCAAACGCTGATTCTCATGAGCGCCTACACCCTCGGCGCGGCGGGGCCGATGCTTCTGATCGGCTACGGCGGGCGGAGCGTCTCGCAGCGTCTCCTCTCTTTTCGATCGTGGGGGGCGCTCTCGCACAAATTGTTGGGGCTCCTGACCCTCGTGACCGTCGTCGGACTCACCTTCAACCTCGACACCCTTTTTCTCGCCCGTCTCCCCGTCCGGCTTTTTATCGCCAACCAGATTGAAAAACGATTGGCCGGAGAAGCCTCCCCCGTTCCTCCCGCGCCGAACGATCCGGCGGAGAACGGCTTCGGGCCGGACGCCGCTCTGGCCGCGACAAAGAGGTCTCCCCTTCCGGTCCTGGGAACCATGCCGGAATTCACGAAGATTACCGCGTGGTTCAATTCGGCGCCGCTGACCTCGGCCGGTCTGAGGGGAAAAGTGGTCCTGATCGATTTCTGGACCTACTCCTGCATCAACTGCATCCGGACCTTGCCGACCGTCGCCCGCTGGCACGAAAAATACAAAGAGCAGGGCCTGGTGATCGTCGGCGTTCACACCCCGGAATTCAACTTCGAAAAAAACGAATCGAACGTCAAACAGGCGATCTCCCGTCACGGTATACGCTATCCGGTCGCCCTCGACAACGATTACGGGACCTGGAACGCTTACCGCAATCACTATTGGCCGGCGAAATATCTGATCGACGCCCAGGGCAAGCTGCGAAAGACCCACTTCGGAGAGGGAGACGAAGATGAATTCGAGCGGGCAATCCAATCGCTGCTGCAAGAAGCGAGGTTGCTGCATGGCCCCATGGAAATCGAACCGGAGCGAAACGCCGTCGACTTCTCAAAGATCCGCTCGCCCGAAACCTACGTCGGCTACAACCGGGAGGAACGTTTCTCCTCGCCGGAGCGGATCGCCCCCGATACGACCCAAAACTATTCCATCCCGGCGTCGCTTCGTCTCAACGGGTGGGCGCTCGGCGGCCCCTGGAAGATCATCGATGAAGCCGCCATCCTTCAGGCGCCTCAGGGAAGGATTCAATTCCAATTCCAGGCGCCCAAACTCAATCTGGTGATGAAGGGAAATGAAAAGGGGGTTGTCGGGAAGGTCCTGCTCGACGGGAGGCCGATCCCGGAAAACCTGCGCGGCGCCGACGTCGGCCCCGATGGAAAGGTGACGATTCTCGACGCCAAGCTCTATAACCTGGTGACGCTGCCGAAGGAGGACGAGGGGGAACATCTGTTTGAATTGATCTTTGAAAACCGGAACGTGGAGCTCTACGCCTTTACGTTCGGGTGAGGGAGGCCAGAAGGGTCTTGACCTCGTTTTCGATCAAGTTCCGGACCGCCCTAAATTCTTCCGGAGACATTCCCTTCGGGTCCGGGATATCCCAATCTTCGCGCCGCTTGGCGCGCGCGACAGGGCACTCATCTCCGCATCCCATCGATACCGCGACGTCATACTCCAAATTGGGAATTTCGGAAAGAGACTTGGACCGATGCCGGCTCAGATCATAACCCGCCTCGCGCATCGACTCGATCGCCTTCGGGTGAACGGCCCCTGAAGGGCGCGAACCGGCGCTGTAAACTTCCACGCGCCCCGCCCCGTGAACACGCGCAAAGGCTTCGGCGATCTGACTGCGGCAGGAGTTCTCTATGCAGAGGAACAGAATCCGAATGATCGGCCCCGCGTCTGAGCGACGGCTCGTCATCAACATCCCTCCTCACCCGGAGTGGGACAACACCCCTTTTCTTGAACACACCGACACGCCGCGACCGCCAAAATCGCGCCGAGAGGGGGCGCCGCAAGATAAATCCATAGGCCGTCGAAACGGATCGTGACCAGCGCCGGCCCCAACGACCTGGCCGGGTTCATCGAGGCGCCGGAGATCGGCCCGGCAAACAACGCCTCAAGGGCGACGACCGATCCGACGGCGATTCCCGCCGTCATTCCCTTTTCTTTGGAACCGGTCGAAACGCACAGGATCACAAACATCAGCAGCCAGGTCAGAGAGGATTCCAACACGAATGATTGCATGAGTGAAGCCGCAGGCCGGGTCGCTCCGAGCGTCGCATGGTCCGGGAAGAGGAGACGGAGAAGGATACCGGCGAAAACGGCCCCGGAACATTGGCTGAAGACGTAAGGGAAGATCCAATAACGCCGCAATCGACCCGCCGCCCAAAAACCGAGCGTGACGGCGGGATTCAGATGCGCGCCTGAAACATCTCCCAGCGCGTAAATCATGGAGAGAACGATAAGGCCGAATGTGAGCGCGATACCGACATGTGAAACCAAGCCGCCGCTGACGTCATTGATGATAATTGCGCCGGTCCCGGCGAAGACGAGCGCAAAGGTCCCAAAAAACTCGGCGGCCAGTTTCTTCATCATATTCATTCCCTCTTCAAGTCGGTAGTGTCGTGAATCATAAATAGCTTTACATAATGGAGAGGTCCTAAACACCTAAAAACTCCCTCTCCCTCAGGGAGAGGGTTGGGGGTGAGGGTGGGTTGGGGTTCAGCATTCGCTTGCCAGTACACTGCTCTTTGACCCATCCCCTCCCTACCCTCCCCTTGAAGGGGAGGAAGTTCTTTCCGCGGAAGAGGGAATGTTCATACGAGTCTTTGATATCTAAAGAAGTGTTAGATTCACTACGGTAGTATAGGGAAGAAATTTCAAGAGATCAATAGGAATCAGAACAGAACGACTTCCCCGGACAAAATATTTCACAAATTTTGCAAAAATAAGTTTCTTAGAGGCCTCCTCCCGACGCTAAAGGTCCGACATCCTCCGATAAACCCGGTTCCATCGGCCTCTTTGAGTTTTAATTCAATGGCACAAACATTGCTAAAACCCACGGGAAAACACGCCGGCCTCTCCCAGAGAGGAGGCCTATCAATTTTAACGATTGAACAAGGAAGCCGACATGATTTATGGCGCCGAACAGGCGATGATAGAAAAAAATCCGATGAAACGGCTTGCTCTTAAATGGGTGGGAACGACCCATCTTGGAGATCGCTCCAGGAACCATTACCTGATCCGGGCCCTTCGGAGGATTACCCTTCCAAAGGAGCCGTATATTTTAAACGCCGGCTGTTCCAACGGCGCCCATTCCTTTTATCTTGCCCGTCTGTTTCCGGCGTGGAGAATTACAGGAATGGATATCGATGGGAAAAAGGTCGAGCAAGCCGGCGAAATCGCCCGCAAAATAAAAGCGCAGAACCTCCATTTTCAAAGAGGGGATTTAAAAACGATCTCCTTCAACGGGCTTTTTGATCTGATCTTCTCGATGCACGTTCTGACCTTTATTAGAGAAGATCTGAAAGTGTTGAATCGTTTTTACCGGGCTCTCAAACAAGGGGGATACCTCATCCTCTCTGTCCCCACCCCTCCGATCGTCCCGCGCCTTCCATGGCTTCGGCGAGGGAGCCTCCCCTGTCGCGATGAACGGATCGGTTATACAAACGAAGAGATCAGCCAAAAAATTAAAAAGGTCGGATTTAGCTTGATTGCGCTCTGTAATCCTGCGGGTCTTCTCGGACAAATCACCTGGGAAATCTCTTCCGCGCTGGAGGGGAAAAAATTACTTCGGATTTTCATCCATCCCTTTTTGATCCTTTTGGTAGACCTCGACCACCTGATTGAAAACAAGGCCCCTTTTCCGAAAGGAACGGACTGTTTGGTGATCGCTCAAAAGTAAAATTTATTTGGGGTGTGAAAAGGCAAAGAAAGGGCTTAAAATCGAATCAGAAGTTTGGCCAGCTTCGGAAACCAGCCGGAGAAGAGCTTTTCACGATAGTATTGATCCGCCGCCTTCTTGACCCCCTGCGAGAGGGTCGGATAGACATGGATCGTCGTCGAAAGCCGGGTGATCTTTAAATTCGCCTTCATCGCAAGGACATACTCGTGCAAAAGATCCCCGGCGTTGGGGCCGATCAGATGCGCCCCCAAAATCCGGAGGCGGGCGTCGGTGATCAGCTTGATGAACCCTTTTTCCTCTCCCTCGATGATCGCCCGATCGACCTGCTTGAACGGAAAACGGTAGACATGGATCTTTCCGGCCCGCTTTGCCGCTTCCGCTTCCGTCAGCCCCACCCGCGCCACCTCCGGATCGGTGAAGGTGACCCACGGAACCACCCGGTAATCGGCCTTTCGGCGAACGAACGGAAAAAGGGCGTTGGAGACGACAATCCCCGCCTGGTATTCCGCCATGTGGGTGAACGGATACGGCCCGGCGACGTCCCCGCAGGCCCAGATGCGCCGGGCGGTGGTCCGAAGGGTCGGATCGACCCGGATCCCCTTTGGGTCATAGGCGACGCCGGCGGCCTCCAGGCCCAATCCCTCGACGTTGGGGGCGCGGCCGACGGCGGCCAGGATCTCCTCGACGACGATCCGTCTCGTCCCCTCCCGGCGCGCGGCGATCACGACTTTTTGATCCCCCTCTTTCCGGACCTCCCGAACTTCCGCGGAGGTGATGATTTCGATCCCCTCTTCCCGCAAGATATTCTCAAGGGTCTCCGCCACCTCCCGCTCTTCTCTCGGGAGGACCTGCCCCATCTTTTCGATGACCGTGATTTTGACGCCGAGCCGATGAAAAATCTGGGCGAACTCCATCCCGATCGGCCCCGCCCCGAGAATCGCCATTGACGCCGGCCGCCGC